>NZ_CP180519.1:900000-1182500 GCF_047777875.1 Tateyamaria rhodophyticola
GACATCAAGGACTACAACATTGCCACGATAGCAGAGATGCGCGGGCGGTGGACCGACTTTGCCGTGCGCGTAAACACCAAGACCGCGCCCGCCACGATCGAGGTGTACAAGAACGGCACGCGCGTGGCCCTGCATAACTACAACCAGAACTACGCGCCCAAGGCATACTATTTCAAATACGGCATCTATCGCTCCTTCGTCAGCCAGCATCGGGGACCAATGCCCACGCAGGTTGTGTTCTTTGACGAGGTGCGCATGGGCAATTCCTATGACAAGGTGGCCGTTGAAAAGCAGCGGCGTGCCGTTGACTGAGACGAAAGGCGCAACAGCATGCAAGTGATTGGTCTCACCCGGTTCTCCTATCCCGCTCTGGGCGGGTTTCAGGTGGAGCACGACTCGATCGCAGAGCGCATTTCGTTCCTGTGGGCCGAAAAGCGTCTTGAGGAGCGGTTTCGCCTGTTCGAAACCATCGCCCTGCCCTGCCTCAAGGCACAGAAAGATGACGATTTTGATCTGGTTGTCATGATCGGGGACACGTTTCCGCAACACCATGTCGACCGGCTTCACGCGCTGTGCGACCCGATCCCGCAGATCGAGATTGTTGCGCTGCCGCCGCACAACAATCGCGAAGTGTGCAAACAGGTGCTGAACGCGGCCCGCCAGGATCCTAGCGCGCCATGCATTCAGTTCCGCCATGACGACGATGACGCAGTGTCACTGGATTTCGTGGCCAATTTGCGCGCTGCCGCTGCGGATGTGGCACCCCTGACGCAGAAACATCGCACGGTCGGCATGGATTGGAACCATGGTCGGGTGGCCGAGGTCAGCGAAAAGGGCATCTCCGCAACCGAGATGTACCGCCCCTTTTACGTCGCAGCCCTCGGGGTGCATGTGGCGGCCAACTGCACCCTGACAATCCATAACTTCATGCACGAACGTATCCCGCGCTTTATGCCCTGTGTGACGTTTCCCGAACCGGACATGTTCGTGCGGACCCATAACGGCTACAACGACAGCCGGCAGAAGAACGTGCGCGACGTGCCCGTCACGCCCCTCACCGCCGAGGAAGAGACACTGTTCCGCGACCGGTTTGCCATTGATGTGGACGACGTAAGGCGCGTGTTCTCAGCGCCGTGACACCTGCCGCTCGCGGTAGAGCGTGAATAGCCCCGTCGCCACGACAATCCCCGCCCCGAGCAGTGTCAGCGTGTCCGGCCAGTCACCGAACACAATCAGCCCGAGGATCAACGCGAACACCAGCCCGGTATAGCGAAACGGCGCAATGAAGCCGATGTCGCCTTGCCGCATCACCTGTACGGAGAACCAGTACGCGCCGATGATCAGGACGGATGCCCCGACAACAAGCGCCGTCAGGCGCGGGGTGAATGGCACCCATGGCTCCGTCACCGAAACCGCGCCAAAGAACACCGTAATCGTCAGCGCGGCCATCAGGGTGACGGTCATTGTCGGGGCCTCAGGGCTCAGGCTGCGGGTGGCAAGATCGCGCACCGTCACGCAGGCCACGGCAGCCAACGCATAAAGCGACCAGACCGAAAACCCGTCCGCGCCCGGCCGCACAATCAACACGACGCCGACAAAGCCCACGCTGATCGCCACCATCCGCCGCCAACCAAGCGGCTCACCCAAAACCAGCGCCGCCGCCACTGCAACCGTCAGAGGCAGCGCCTGAAGGATCGCGGTGACATTGGCGATGGGCATATTCAGCAAGGCAGACAGAAAGAAATACGCCGCACCAATTTCGGACGCGGACCGGATGCCGACCCGGATCCAGTCGCGCCCGCTGATCCGAAAGCTGATGCGGCCCAGCCACCGGGCGCAGAGCAGGATCAATGTGACCGACAAGGCCCCCCGCACAAACAGCAGTTGACCCAAGGGGATCGCGCCATCTGTCAACTTGATCAACACGTCATTGAACGTGAAACAGGCCATCGAACCCATCATCAAAAGCGCGCCGAACGTGTTGGGGGACATGGATCACCTCTTGGTTCTACAGCGGTATCAGACGATGATGCGCTTCGCCAGAACCCGCGACAGATTGCCCCCGAAATCACTTGGCCCCCGAGACCTGAGGGTTGGGCGATACGCAACCCACCGTTCCCCCCGGAGCAATCGGAGGCGCGCGTCGCGAAAGCCTCCGACACTTCAATACAAAGGCCACCAACGACAAAGCCCCCGGTTCTTCAACCGGGGGCCTTGCATGTTCAATCAGGTGCCGAGGGATCAGTCGCGGCTGTCCTCGGTCGGATCGATAATGGTGTCGAACACATCGCCACCCACCACGTCGTCCGCCGTGGGCGCAGCCAGTGCAGCTGCCGCTTCGGCTTCTTCGCGGCGCGCTTCGATCACGACATTGTCGCGGTCGCTGGCAATCTTCCGCACGGCTTGGGTCGCACCACCGGTGCCCGCTGGGATCAGGCGGCCCACGATGACGTTCTCCTTGAGACCGACCAGCTTGTCCTTCTTGCCCTGCACCGAAGCCTCGGTGAGCACCCGCGTGGTCTCCTGGAAGGAGGCCGCGGAGATGAAGGACCGCGTTTGCAGCGACGCCTTGGTGATGCCGAGCAGGATCGGACCGCCCTGAGCCGGGCGACCACCCTTCGACAGCGCCTTTTCGTTGGCCGTGTCGAACTCTTGCTTGTCCACGTGTTCACCTTTGAGCAGCGTGGTATCGCCCGAGTCCTCGATCTCCCACTTCTGGAGCATCTGACGCACGATGACCTCGATGTGCTTGTCGTTGATCTTCACGCCTTGCAGTCGGTAAACCTCCTGCACCTCGTTGATCATGTAGTCGGCAAGTGCCTCGACACCCATGATGGCGAGAATGTCATGGGGGGCAGGGTTGCCGTCCATGATGTAGTCGCCCTTCTGGATAAAGTCGCCTTCGGCCACCGGGATGTGCTTGCCCTTGGGCACCATGTACTCGACCTTTTCCATGGTCTCGTCGCTGGGCTCAATCGCAATGCGCCGCTTGTTCTTGTAGTCCTTGCCAAAGCGCACGTAGCCATCGATTTCGGCGATGATCGCGTGATCCTTGGGACGACGGGCTTCGAACAGTTCGGCCACACGGGGCAGACCACCGGTGATGTCCTTGGTCTTGGCACCTTCACGCGGAATACGCGCCACGACGTCACCTGCGGCGACCTCCTGACCGTCTTCCACCGACAGAACCGCGTCCACGGACATCGCATAGGTGATCGGGTTGCCCGCGTCGTTGCGCACCGGCTCGCCGTCCTCACCCACCAGGATGATTTCGGGCTTGAGCTCATTGCCCTTGGGCGCCGCACGCCAGTCGATCACGATTTTCTGGGTCATGCCGGTGGCGTCGTCGGTTTCTTCGCGCACGGCCAGGCCGCTCACGAGGTCCACGTAACGGGCCGTACCGGCTTTCTCCGCGATGATGGGCAGCGTGTAGGGGTCCCACTCGAACAGCTTGTCGCCGCGCTTCACATCCTGACCTTCGGTCACGAACAGGGTCGTGCCGTAGCCCAGCTTGTGGTTTGCGCGTTCTTCGCCATTCTCGTCGATGATCGCCATCTTCATGTTGCGGCCCATCACCAGAACCTGCCCCGACGCGTTGGTCAGCGTCTGTGCGTTCTCGAAGGTGATCTTGCCTTCCTGGCTTGCTTCCAGGAACGACTGCTGACCACCCTGTGCCACGCCGCCGATGTGGAAGGTCCGCATCGTCAGCTGCGTGCCCGGCTCACCGATGGACTGCGCGGCAATAATGCCCACAGCCTCGCCCGTGTTGACCATGGTGCCGCGCGCGAGGTCACGCCCGTAACACATGGTGCACACGCCCTCTTCGCTTTCGCAGGTCAGGGGCGAGCGGATGCGCATGGACTGCACGCCCATCTCTTCGATCATGTCGGACATGCGTTCGTCGATCAGCGTACCTGCTGCAACGATCACCTCGTCCGTACCGGGTTTCAGCACGTCGTCGGCGGCCACACGGCCCAGCACACGTTCGGCCAGCGACGCGACAACCTCACCGTCATTCACAGCCGCTTCGGCGGTGATGGCGTTTTCGGTGCCACAGTCCAGATCGCGCACGATGCAATCCTGTGCCACGTCCACCAGACGACGGGTCAGATAGCCCGAGTTCGCCGTTTTCAGAGCGGTGTCAGACAGACCTTTCCGCGCGCCGTGTGTCGAGTTGAAGTATTCAAGAACGGTCAGACCTTCCTTGAAGTTCGAGATGATCGGCGTCTCGATGATGTCGCCATTCGGCTTCGCCATCAGGCCGCGCATCCCGCCCAGCTGCTTCATCTGCGTCACCGAACCACGGGCACCGGAATGCGCCATCATGTAGACCGAGTTCGGTTCCATTTCGGACCCGTCCTCGTCCCGGCGATCCGCCGAGATGGAGCCCATCATCGCGTCCGTGACCTTGTCGTTACACTTCGACCAGGCATCAACAACCTTGTTGTACTTCTCACCTTGGGTGATCAGGCCGTCCATGTACTGCTGCTCGAAATCCTTCACCTGCTCGCGCGTGTCATCCACGATCGACCATTTGGTTTCGGGGATCAGCATGTCGTCCTTGCCGAAGGAAATACCGGCCTTGAACGCTTCCTTGAAGCCCATCGACATGATCTGGTCACAGAAGATGACGCTCTCTTTCTGCCCGCAATAACGGTAGACGGTGTCAATCACGGTCTGCACGTCTTTCTTCCGCAGCAGCTGGTTGACCAGCGAAAACGGCGCCTTGGCATTCAGCGGTAGAAGTGCGCCCAACCGGACACGACCGGGTGTGGTCTCAAACCGCACCATGACCTCTTCGCCATGTTCGTTGATCTGCGGCACACGTGCCGTGATCTTGGCGTGCAGGTGCACTTCGCCTGCGTCGAGGGCGTGTTGCACTTCCTCGATCGAGCCAAAGACCATGCCTTCGCCCTTCATGCCTTCGCGTTCCAGCGTGACATAGTAAAGGCCCAGGATCATGTCCTGCGACGGCACGATGATAGGCGCGCCGTTGGCGGGCGACAGAACGTTGTTCGTCGACATCATCAGCACACGCGCTTCGAGCTGCGCTTCCAGCGAAAGCGGCACGTGCACAGCCATCTGGTCACCGTCAAAGTCGGCGTTGAAGGCCGAACAGACCAGCGGGTGCAGCTGGATCGCCTTGCCTTCGATCAGAACGGGTTCAAACGCCTGAATGCCCAAACGGTGCAGCGTCGGCGCACGGTTCAGCATGACAGGGTGTTCGCGGATGACCTCATCCAGAATGTCCCAAACCTCGGGACGTTCCTTTTCCACCAGCTTCTTGGCTTGCTTGACGGTGCTGGACAGGCCTTTGGCCTCAAGCCGCGAGTAGATGAACGGCTTGAACAGTTCGAGCGCCATCTTCTTGGGCAGACCACATTGGTGCAGCTTCAGCTCCGGCCCCGTCACGATGACCGAACGACCGGAGAAGTCCACGCGCTTGCCGAGCAAGTTCTGACGGAAGCGGCCCTGCTTGCCTTTCAGCATGTCCGACAGCGACTTCAGCGGGCGCTTGTTCGCACCGGTGATCACGCGGCCACGACGGCCGTTGTCGAACAAGGCATCAACGGATTCCTGCAACATCCGCTTTTCGTTGCGGACGATGATGTCAGGCGCGCGCAATTCGATCAGACGCTTCAGACGGTTGTTCCGGTTGATCACGCGGCGGTAGAGGTCGTTGAGGTCGGACGTCGCGAAACGGCCCCCATCCAGCGGCACCAGCGGGCGCAGTTCCGGCGGGATCACGGGGATCACGGTCAGAACCATCCACTCCGGGCGGTTGCCGGACTCGAGGAAGCTTTCGACCACTTTCAAACGCTTGATGATCTTCTTGGGCTTCAGCTCACCTGTCGCTTCCTTTAGGTCAGCACGCAGGGTCTCGGCCTCTTGCTCCAGATCGATCTGGGACAGCATCTCGCGGATGGCTTCTGCACCGATATTGGCGGTGAAGGCGTCCATGCCGAACGCGTCCTGCGCGTCCATGTACTCTTCTTCGCTGAGCATCTGGCCATAGGACAGGTCGGTCAGACCCGGCTCGGTCACCACATAGTTTTCGAAATAGAGGACACGCTCCAGATCACGCAGCGTCATGTCCAGCATCAGACCAATGCGGGAGGGCAGCGACTTCAGGAACCAGATGTGGGCCACAGGGGCCGCCAGTTCGATGTGGCCCATCCGCTCGCGGCGGACCTTTTGCAGCGTGACTTCCACGCCGCATTTCTCGCAGACAACGCCGCGATACTTCATGCGCTTGTATTTGCCGCAGAGGCATTCGTAGTCCTTGATCGGGCCAAAGATACGGGCACAGAACAGGCCATCACGCTCGGGCTTGAACGTCCGGTAGTTGATGGTCTCGGGCTTCTTGATCTCGCCAAACGACCACGAAAGGATGCGTTCGGGCGACGCCAGGCTCACCTTGATCTCGTCAAAGACCTTGGGCGGCGTCAGC
Organism: Tateyamaria rhodophyticola; assembly: GCF_047777875.1. Classification (GTDB taxonomy): domain Bacteria; phylum Pseudomonadota; class Alphaproteobacteria; order Rhodobacterales; family Rhodobacteraceae; genus Tateyamaria. The sequence continues at coordinate 906,452 of NZ_CP180519.1, forward strand.
GGATTGAACGGGTTGTTTGTCAGTTCCTGGTTCATTCTTTTTCCTCACAAATCAGAGGGTGCGGGGGAGAGTGGAGCGAAGCCGATTTTTGAAAAATCGGCTTCTGGCCTTTCTTGCAAGAAAGGCCGCCCTACTCGTCTTCCTCCGCATCCAGGAGTTCCATGTTGAGGCCCAGACCGCGGACCTCTTTGACCAGAACGTTGAACGATTCCGGCACGCCGGCTTCGAAGTTGTCCTCGCCCTTGACGATGCTCTCATAGACCTTGGTCCGGCCCGCCACGTCGTCCGACTTCACCGTCAGCATTTCCTGCAGTGTGTAGGCGGCACCGTAGGCTTCCAGGGCCCAGACCTCCATCTCACCAAAGCGCTGACCACCGAACTGCGCCTTACCACCCAGCGGCTGCTGCGTGACAAGCGAGTACGGACCAGTCGAGCGGGCGTGGATTTTGTCGTCCACAAGGTGGTGCAGTTTCAGCAGGTACTTGATGCCGACGGTCACGGGGCGTGCAAACTGCTCACCCGTGCGCCCGTCAAACAACACCGACTGACCCGAGGTCGAGAACCCGGCACGCTCCAGCGCGTCGTTCACATCGGCCTCTTTCGCACCATCGAACACCGGCGTTGCGATCGGCACACCGCGGGTCACGTTGCCCGCCGCTTCAACGAGGTGATCCTCGTCCATGCCGCTGATGCCCTCTTCGTAGACATCCTCGCCATACGCGATCCGCAGCGCCTCACGCACCGGGGTCATGTCACCCGAGCGGCGGTACTCTTGCAGCGCCTCATCAACGTTCACACCCAGACCGCGCGCGGCCCAGCCCATATGCGTTTCAAGGATTTGCCCCACGTTCATACGCGACGGCACGCCCAGCGGGTTCAAACAGAAGTCCACCGGCGTCCCATCGGCGAGGAACGGCATGTCCTCCATGGGAACGACTTTGGAGATCACACCTTTGTTCCCGTGACGCCCGGCCATCTTGTCGCCCGGTTGCAGCTTGCGCTTCACCGCCACGAACACCTTGACCATCTTCATCACGCCTGGGGGCAGATCGTCACCACGACGTACTTTCTCGACCTTGTCCTCGAAACGGGCATCCAGCGTGCGCTTTTGCGCCTCATACTGCTCGTTCAGGGCCTCGACCACCTGTGCCGACTGCTCGTCCTTCAGAGCAATCTGCCACCATGCGGAGCGCGGGAACGTCTCGAGCATGTCTGCGTCGACTGTCGCACCCGCTTTGACACCTTTGGGACCTTTGGCAACTTCCTTGCCCAGCAGCATATCGCCGAGACGGGCATAGATGTTGCGGTCGAGGATCGCCAATTCGTCGTCGCGGTCGCGGGCAAGGCGTTCCACTTCCTCACGCTCGATCTGCAACGCACGTTCGTCCTTCTCCACACCGTGGCGGTTGAACACACGCACTTCGACGACCGTGCCGAAATCACCCGGCTTGACGCGCAGCGACGTGTCACGCACGTCCGACGCTTTCTCACCAAAGATGGCGCGGAGCAGTTTTTCCTCGGGCGTCATCGGGCTTTCGCCCTTGGGGGTGATCTTGCCCACGAGGATATCGCCCGGCTCGACGTCCGCACCGATATAAACGATGCCAGCCTCGTCGAGGTTGCGCAGCGCTTCTTCGCCGACGTTGGGGATGTCGCGCGTGATCTCTTCCGGCCCGAGTTTCGTGTCGCGCGCAGCGACCTCGAATTCCTCGATGTGGATCGACGTGAATACGTCATCACGCGAAATCCGCTCTGAGATCAGGATCGAGTCCTCATAGTTGTAGCCGTTCCACGGCATGAACGCGACAACCACGTTCTTGCCGAGCGCCAGCTCACCCATATCCGTCGACGGACCATCGGCGATCACCTCGCCCTTGGTCACCAGATCGCCCACCTTCACCAAGGGGCGCTGGTTGATGCAGGTGTTCTGGTTCGAGCGCTGGAACTTGCGCATGCGGTAGATGTCCACACCCGCGTCGCCCAGCTCGAGGTCTTCGGTGGCGCGGATCACGATCCGGGTGGCGTCCACCTGGTCGATGATGCCTGCGCGTTTCGCCATGATCGAAGCACCGGAATCTCGGGCCACAACCTCTTCGATACCGGTCCCGACCAAAGGCGCCTCGGCCTGCAGAAGCGGGACCGCCTGACGTTGCATGTTCGAGCCCATCAGAGCGCGGTTGGCGTCGTCATTCTCAAGGAACGGGATCAGCGATGCGGCAACCGAAACCAACTGTTTCGGGCTCACGTCGATCAGGTCCACGCTGTCCACCGGCGACAGGGTATAGTCACCGGATTTCCGCGTGTTCACCATCTCATTGTTGAACTTGCCTGTTTCATCCAGCGACGCGTTGGCCTGCGCCACGGTGTGACGCATTTCCTCGGTCGCGGACATGTAGTGCACTTCGTCCGTCACCTGGCCCTCTTTGACCACGCGGTAGGGCGTTTCGATAAAGCCGTACTTGTTCACGCGGGCAAATGTAGCCAGCGAGTTGATCAGGCCGATGTTCGGCCCTTCCGGCGTCTCAATCGGGCACATCCGGCCATAGTGGGTCGGGTGCACGTCGCGCACCTCGAACCCGGCACGTTCGCGGGTCAGACCACCCGGCCCAAGCGCCGAAAGACGACGCTTGTGCGTCACCTCGGAGAGCGGGTTGGTCTGGTCCATGAACTGCGACAGCTGGGACGAGCCAAAGAACTCGCGCACAGCGGCAGCCGCCGGTTTCGCGTTGATCAGATCCTGCGGCATGACCGTGTCGATCTCGACGGAGCTCATACGCTCCTTGATCGCACGCTCCATGCGCAGCAGGCCAACGCGGTACTGGTTTTCCATCAGCTCACCAACGGAGCGGACGCGACGGTTGCCGAGGTGGTCGATGTCGTCCACGTCGCCCTTGCCATCACGCAGTTCCACCAGCGCCTTGATGCAGGACACGATGTCTTCGCGGCGCAGGGTGCGCTGCGTATCTTCGGCATCCAGAGCCAGACGCATGTTCATCTTGACCCGGCCAACAGCCGACAGGTCATAGCGCTCGCTGTCAAAGAACAGCGTGTCGAACAGGGCCGATGCTGCATCGACGGTGGGCGGCTCGCCCGGGCGCATCACGCGGTAAATGTCCATGAGCGCGGTTTCGCGGTTCATGTTCTTGTCGGTCGCCATGGTGTTGCGCATGTACGGGCCGACGTTGACGTTATCGATGTCCAGAACTGGAATGTCGGTGATACCCGCATCCACCAGTTCCTTGACCGTGCCGCCGATCAGCGTGCCGTCCTTGTCATATTCCAGCGTCAGCTCATCACCGGCTTCGACATAGATCGCGCCGTTTTCTTCGTTGATGATATCCTTGGCGACGAACTTGCCCACGATGTTCTCGTAAGGGACCAGAAGGTCGGTGACATTGCCTTCGTCGATCAGCTTCTTGACCGCGCGCGGCGTCACTTTCTTGCCAGCCTCGGCAATCACTTCGCCAGTCTTGGCGTCGACCAGATCGTATGTCGGGCGCGTGCCGCGCACACGCTCGGGGAAGAACGGCGTCACCCAGCCTTTGTTCTTCTTCAGCGTGTAGGGCACCGTGTTGTAATAGGCGTCCATGATCGCTTCCTGGTCGAGACCAAGCGCATAGAGCAATGTCGTGACAGGCAGTTTGCGGCGGCGGTCAATCCGCGCAAACACGATGTCCTTGGCGTCAAACTCAAAGTCCAGCCACGAGCCGCGATAGGGGATGATGCGGCAGGCAAAGAGCAGCTTGCCCGAGCTGTGCGTCTTGCCCTTGTCATGGTCAAAGAACACACCGGGCGACCGATGCATCTGGGACACGATCACACGCTCGGTGCCGTTCACGATGAACGTCCCGTTTGGTGTCATCAGGGGCATGTCGCCCATGAACACGTCCTGTTCCTTGATGTCCTTGACGGACTTGGCACCGGTGTCCTCGTCAACATCAAACACGATCAGGCGCAGCGTCACCTTGAGCGGTGCGCTGTAGGTCATGTCGCGCTGCTGACATTCCTCAACGTCGTATTTCGGCTTTTCCAGCTCATACTTGACGTATTCCAGCACGGACGTCTCGTTGAAGTCCTTGATCGGGAACACCGACTGGAACACACCCATGATCCCTTCGCCGTCCAGCGGCGTTGGCTGATCACCGGAGTTCAGGAACAGATCATACGAGGATTTCTGCACCTCAATGAGGTTTGGCATATCCAGCACTTCGCGGATTTTGCCGTAATATTTACGAAGACGTTTTTGACCAAGAAACGATTTTGCCATGCGAATTACGCACTCCATCTTTGCCTGCACACATGCCGTCGGGGCACCGGCTGTGCGCCATCAAAGACCGAAAAGGGGGTCTATCCTTGCGCACCGGCCCAGTGATGCGCGCCCGACCACGACCTTTCCAAGAAAACAGCGCGGGTCCCCAAGGGACGATTTGGCTGCTGTTTTCTTTGAGAGGGCGCCGATTTCGGTATGGGTGAGTGTTTTCCTTTACCTAAGACGCGAAAGAGCGGGCTCGAATCGCTCGGTCCCGCTGGAAGCTGTGAGATAGGATGGGCGCACACGGAACACAACCCCCGGAATGAGGGATTGATGTCTTTGCCCGTGAAACGTGGCACAGCTCCGCGCGTTTGTCGAGCATTTCACGCAAAGCTAATTAATTTCCCGACCGGTCACCCAGCGGCGCCACACCATACGTGTCACGACCCTGACCCAACGGGATTTGGACACAGGACGGTCCAACAGTTGCCGCCTTTGGCGCGTATCGTCCGTGCGTATTGGATCGGAGGGAAGCACATGGAACAGACAACACTGGGCGCGCTCATCGCAAAACTGGAGACCTACGACGAATATCGTCCAATCTTTATAGATGCGAGAAAGAGGGTCACGCGCACCTCAAGATGTCTCATCGTTCTCGGGGATGATCCCGCATTTGGCGACGTCACCTATGTGCCTCAGGAGGCCAAGGATCAGAACATGACGCGGTTTCTGAGTTCAGGGCAGATCATGGACGCCGAAATCGCGCTTAGCATGCGTGATGAGGGGTATTCAGAAGACCAGTTGCTTCGCGTTCTGGCTGCGGTCTACGCCGCGGAATATGCGCCAGCGCCCAAGAACCCAGTGCAATCATTCCTCGCCACTCTGAAACACATGGCCACACGAAAAAGGGCGCCCCAAGCGGGACGCCCTTAAACCGTGTCGCGAGCGCGCGCAGTGCGCGCCACAGCTTAGGCCAGTTCGACTTCGGCGCCAGCTGCTTCCAGCTTGCCCTTGATCTCTTCGGCTTCGGCTTTGTCCACGCCTTCTTTGATCTTGCCACCGGCTTCGACCAGGTCCTTGGCTTCTTTGAGGCCCAGACCCGTGATGCCACGGACTTCTTTGATCACGTTGATTTTCGATGCGCCTGCGTTTTTCAGGACGACGTCGAATTCGGACTTTTCTTCCTCGGCAGCGCCACCGGCACCGTCAGCAGGGCCCGCCATCATGACTGCGCCACCGGCTGCAGGCTCGATGCCGTACTCGTCTTTGAGGATTGTTTTCAGTTCTTGTGCTTCCAGCAGGGTCAGACCAACGATCTCTTCTGCCAGTTTCTTCAGATCAGCCATTGTATCAGCTCTTTCCGTTTTGATGTGTTCCAACGTGTGAGGATGCTCACACCGGTCTCAGGTGCCTTAGGCCGCCTTTTCCTCGATGGTGGAGAGGATGGAGGCGATGTTGCTTGCAGGTGCGCCAATGGCCCCGGCGATGTTCGATGCAGGTGCGCCGATGCAGCCCACGATGGAAGCAATAAGCTCCTCGCGCGACGGCATTTTCGACACAGCCGTGACACCGGCCCGGTCCAACGCGTTCTCACCCATTGCGCCGCCGAGGATCACGAACTTGTCGTTGCCCTTGGCAAACTCCTCGGACACCTTGGCCGCGGCCACGGGGTCTTCGGAATAGGTTAGAACGGTCATGCCCGTCAGGTATTCACCGATGCTTTCGCATGGCTTGTCCTGAAGGGCGATCTTGGCGAGCCTGTTTTTGGCAACACGAACCGCAGCATCTGCTTCGCGCGCCTTGGCGCGCAGATCCTGCATTTCGGCAACTGTAAGACCGGCGTAGTGGGCTACCACAACGACGCCAGAGCTTTCGAAGATCTGGCCGAGTTCCTCGACCACTTTCTCTTTCTGGGCTCTATCCACAGTTTCACTCCAGTACTTGGAGGGGCGGACCCCTCCGGCTCGGTTTCACCGCGCCATATGGCACGGCAATCAAGTCCGTACGGGTCGTCGCAGACCAGAGCCCGGAACAGCTGTTGCCAGGCTGGAATGTCTCTTCCCGTCTCGGGCAGGAATTATGACCAGGGTATTCCGGCCACCCACCGTCTCGGACGAATAAAGGTGCATCCGCGAATCGCGTCTGCAACCTTCGACGTGCCTGTTAGTCCGTCACACGCATCATGCCAAGGGCCAATCGCCTCTGCACTGCCGCCTGCGGCTATCCTGTCGCACGACGCGTCGTTGATTGGCCGGGATCATTTTCGCGCGCGTGTTCCGTGACACAGCCGGATATCGCCTCCGTCAATCCAACCTTGGACACCGGTTTGGCGAGGACCGCAACCATGCCGATGGATTTGTATCGGGCCACCTGTTCCGGCATGACATTGGCCGTCACGCCGATCACCGGCGGCGGTGTGCGACCGGCCAACGCCTCCGCTTCGAACAGGCGCGCCGTCGTTTCCATCCCGTCAAGGCCCGGCATCTGGATGTCCATCAGCACGACATCCACTCGCATCTCGGCGAGGCATTCCAGCGCTTCGATGCCGCTTGATGCCTCATGGATGCACGCGCCCGTCCCTTCCAGAAGCTTGCGTAAGACAAACCGGTTGGTCGCGTTGTCATCCGTGATCAGGATGGTCCAGCCATCGAACCGGCGCGGTTCCACGGGTTGCGCAGGTTTGCGCGGCGCTTGTGCTGCCCCTTCCACCCGTCCGAATGGCAAAAACACCTTGAAACACGTGCCGTCCGACGGGGCGCTGTCCAGGGAAATCGTACCGCCCATCGCATCACACAAGGCGCGCGAAATCGGCAATCCGAGGCCGGTCCCGATGGAACCACGCTGCAGCCCTTCGGCCTCCTGTGCAAAGGGTTCAAAAACCCGCTCATGGGCGTCGGGTGCGATACCCGGGCCGGTATCTGCCACCTCGATGTAGTAGCCTGCCGCTTGGCCCGGCAAACCTTCTCCGGTGTCGTACCAGGCGCGAATTGTGACCTGCCCCGCCTCTGTGAACTTTACCGCGTTGGAAACGAGGTTGTGCAAGACCTGTCGCACGCGACGTTCGTCCCCTTCCAGACGCGGCAGGGGACCGTGCGGCAATTCAAGACGCAGTTCCAGCCCCTTGTCACGTGCCATGTCTCCGTAAAGATCGCGCGCAAATCGCAAACCGCGCATGGGCTCGAACACCTCCGCCGCGACATGAAACTGACCCGCATCGAGTTTTGACAGATCCAGCACGTCATTGATCGTCGACAAAAGCAAATCGCCCGCGTCCTCGATCACGGCCACACATTCCTGCTGTTCCCGGGTCAACGGGTGATCCGACAAGTGCGACGCCATGCTGATAATTCCATTGAGCGGCGTCCGTATTTCGTGACTGACATTCGCGATGAAATCGGACTTTGACTTGCTGGCACGGTCGGCAATGTCGCGCAGAGCGCGTTCACGTCGCGTCGCAACACTCGCAAAAAACACCTCTGCCGCGAGATATGCAATGATCAGGACCAGCAGCCCGGCAATCATCCACTCCTGTCTCGCGATACTGACTTGCGTCGTGCTCGCCGCCTGCGCCCAGGTCCCAAAATTTGCCTGTTCGAATTCGGTGATCCAACCCCGTCGCAATTCCGCGACCAGTACACTGAGAGACCGCCGCATTTCATCGGTCTGCGCGTCCGACAGCGGCAGTTCCCCAAACAGGATAGGGTCCCACCGCGCGCGCCATTCGAACAATCGGTCCAGCGAATCCGCAATCATGGGTTTGCGTTTGAATTCCAGCCCGGCCACCACGTCCATGCGGCTCCAGAGCACGTCAAATCGCAATTGCAACTCACCGATGCGGTTGGGCCCTTCCGCATAGTCGGATATTGCGGTGATGAAACGCTGCGCCTCAAAAATCAGCTCGCTCACCTTCCAGATTGTCGCGCTGACGGAAAACACCACCTGATGTTCGGCATCCTGTAACTGGCTCCGATGCACCATCATCGAAGCCACAAGTGCGCAGACCAGCAAAATGGCAAGCACACTGCGTTTGAAGGATGTCAGGGCCCGCATATGCCCGTCAGTCGATCCTGATGCGCGCCAATTGCCAGATCATCTGACTGTCAAATGGGCGCATCTCAGCGTCCGCTTCGGACAAGGGATAGACCACCCAGATCGGCCCCTTGTCCCGGACGCGCATCGGTTTGCCGTTCTTGTCCATGGCCAGAATGACGTCATGCGCGCGGGCATGATCGACAGGGAATTTGATGGTATAGTCGTTGACCGCCGTCGCGCTGATGGTTTTGCCGCGTGCGCCCACCGCGTCAAGCAGCGACACGAGGGTCGGCCCCGCAAATCGTTGCGGTCCGCTGGTGAACGATGTGTGCGTGGTGATGTCGACCCAATCAAGCGCCTCGAGCATTGCACGATCAAACGCTGCCGCATCGTCCACGTTGGTCACACCGATCGACCCGGTCACGGTCAGCAGAACATCGCCAGTCGGTCGCGCCAGGGTGTTGCCGGCGACAGTCGCCACTGGGGCCACCCCGCATGCGGCCAGGGCCGCGACAAACCGGCGTCTGCACAAAAACATGCCCGTAACCTCCGCATTGCATACGATATCAGCGTCAGTCTGTGGCACAGGGCCTAAAATCTGGTTAGCCAAAATGAAAAACGCGCCCCGGAAGGGCGCGTTTCAGAACAATTCAATTCAAACTGGCTCAGTCAGAAACAGCGTTGTCGATGTTCACAGTCACGCCGGGACCCATGGTCGAGGACAGCGCGATCTTCTTCATATAGGTGCCTTTGGCGCCCGCCGGTTTGGCCTTTGCAACCGCACCCACAAAGGCGCGAATGTTCTCGACCAACTTGGCTTCGTCAAACGACGCCTTGCCGACGCCAGCGTGCACGACACCGGCCTTTTCGACCTTGAACTGCACTTCGCCGCCCTTGGCCGCTTTGACCGCGTCGGCCACGTCCATGGTCACTGTACCAACCTTGGGGTTGGGCATCAGGTTGCGGGGACCCAGAACCTTACCCAGACGGCCAACGACGGGCATCATGTCCGGGGTTGCGATGCAGCGATCAAACTCGATCTTGCCGCCTTGCACGGTTTCCATCAGGTCTTCGGCACCAACGATATCCGCACCAGCGGCCTGCGCCTCTTCGGCTTTGGGACCACGGGCGAACACAGCAACGCGCACGGTTTTGCCCGTACCGTTGGGCAGACCGACCACACCGCGGACCATCTGGTCTGCGTGGCGCGGGTCAACACCGAGGTTCACGGCGATTTCGACGGTCTCGTCGAACTTGGCCGATGCGTTGCCCTTGATCAGGCTCACAGCTTCTTCGACGGAGACGTCAGATTTGCCAGCGAAGGCTTCGCGTGCTGCACGCGTGCGTTTTCCAAGCTTTGCCATCTTACTTCACCTCGATGCCCATGGAGCGGGCGGAGCCCAGGATGATCTGCATTGCGCCGTCGATGTCGTTGGCGTTCAGATCCTTCATCTTTGCTTCGGCGATCTCGCGCACCTGCGCGACCGTCACCGTACCCACAGTCTCGCGGCTGGGGTTGTTGGCGCCGGATTTCACCTTGGCGGCCTTCTTGAGGAAGTAAGACGCAGGCGGCGTCTTGATATCCATCGCAAAGGATTTGTCCTGGTAATAGGTGATCACGGTGGGGCACGGCGCGCCGGGCTCCAGATCCGCAGTCTTGGCGTTGAACGCCTTGCAGAATTCCATGATGTTGATGCCGCGCTGACCCAGTGCCGGACCGACCGGCGGGGATGGGTTTGCTTGACCGGCGGGCACCTGCAATTTCATGGTGCCTGCGAGTTTCTTGGCCATGAGCCATTCTCCTGTTCAAACAGCGTCGGGACGCGTCCCTCTGCCTATGTTGATGTGGTCCGGTGTACGCCTCGCGTGGCGCGTGCCTCCCACATGGGATGCTGCAAATGCAACAGGAGCGCCGATTACAGCGCTCCTGCCTTTTGATCAAGGGTCAATTTTATATGTGCGGCAGTGACCCGTACCGGGTCGGGACCGACTCAGCCTTCTTCGAGAATGACGTCAAAGTCGACACGGCTGCCGGGCAGACCCGCCTGATCCGCGACACCCATGGGACGGGACGGTGCCGCGATGATGATCTGTTCCGACGCGATCCCGCGGCCCACCAGCATCGCCATCAGCGCCTTGGCCCGCAGACGGCCTGTGGACACGTCTTCACCCGTTTGCACACCACCGGCGTGCTGGCCGATCACGCGCAGGCGGGCATGGGGGCATTCCACCGCCATCTGTGCCAGACGCATCGCCGCATCCAGATCATCTGGGCGCAACGACACGGAGCGGGGCGAATAAAACAACACGGTGCTTTCAACCGCGCGTTCGAGATCCGTCACACAGGACGCGTCGGCCCATGGGCTTGGGGAGACTGTGGTGCGCACCGCGACGCGTGTGGTTTCCTCGACGATGGAAAATTCGACGCGCCGGTCATAGTAGGCGCTCGATTGCGGGCCGACGATGCCCGAAGGCTGCCGGTCGCCAACGCCACGGGCAAAGAACATGCTGGTGTCCAGCCCGCTTGCGCCGATACGCTTGATCACCTCCTGCGCCCGCCGTTCGCTGAGCAGCAGGTTGGCGGTGGGGTCGCCTGAGGGATCGGAATGCCCGTCAACACGGATTTGAACATTGGGGCAGTTCGCCGCGATCAGGCCGAGCAGTTTGCCCTGCTCAATCCCGGCTGCATCCGCGGTCAGGCCACCGCTTGGAAAATACACCCGCGCCTCGGACGCCATCGACTTGAGGTCTTCAATGCATTGCGCGTTAGCACCCGCCTTGAAGCCGCTGTTGTCGAAAACGGGTGTCGTTGTCGGCGCAGTTGCCAATGCGGCCTGACGCACCGGTTCCGGCTTGGGTTCCGGAACCGGCGTGGGAAGCGGCGCTGCCACGGGCTGTGCCAGCGCTGTGGTCGGCGCGACAGAACTGAGGTCGGTGTCCGCTGTGGCTTGCCGCGCCACGATCTCGTCGGGCTGCGGTACAATCTCGGGCGCGACGGCTGGCGCAGTTGTATCAGCGGCCGTGGCATTGCCGCCGGGACGAATGTCCCCATCCATGAACACAAAGGCTGCAAATGCGATTGCGGCAGACGGAACCAGCCACGGAAGGCTGTCCTTCACGTACTTCAAAGCCATAACATATCCCCCAGATAAGCTGCTCTGTTTGATGGCGCACATCTATATCGTGTGCGTGTACATACAGGTTGGCGGGATTCCGCCAACCGCGTCAACATCTGATCTGGGTTATCCACAGATTTATGCACATTCGCCGTAGGGTCATGCAGGCACATGGCCCCAAACCGCCGCCCCGCGCTGTATGAAGCGGTGTAAGCCTGCCGGAAAAGCAAAAAGACGCACGCTTTTGCAGCGCACGCCTTTCATTGCGTCTCAGAATTTGCGCAGGGTCAGACCTGTTTGTTGACCTGCGTGTACTCCAGTTCCACTGGCGTCTCGCGGCCAAAGATGGACACGGTGACCTTGAGGCGCTGGTTGTCTTCGTCCACCTCTTCGACCATGCCGTCGAAATCTTCGAACGGGCCGTCGTTGACCTTGACCTTTTCGCCGACCTCGAAGGAGATCATCAGCTTGGGCGCTTCTTCACCTTCGGCGACACGGCCAAGGATCTGTTCCACCTCTGCATCGCGCATCGGCATCGGACGCCCCTGCGGACCGAGAAATCCGGTGACACGGTTGATCGAGTTGATCAGGTGATAGCCCTCGTCGGACATCTCCATGTGCACCAGCACATAGCCGGGCATAAAGCGGCGTTCGGTCGTGACCTTCTTGCCGCGGCGCACCTCGATGACTTCTTCGGTCGGAACAAGAACCTCGTCGATCTGATCCTCGATCCCCTGTTCCTCGACCGAGGTCCGGATCTGTTCTGCGATCTTTTTCTCAAAGTTGGAAAGAACGCTGACGGAATACCACCGTTTTGCCATGTCGCGTGTTGCCCCTCGTCCAAAGTCTTGGCCCAGGCACGTGGCCGGGTCCCGGATATAAAAGTGGCGCGGGGCTCGAATCGCCGCGCGCCATGTTCAGGTCAGTTTTGGGGAATACGCCGCAGCCCGTCAAAGCGCAAGGGGCGGCTCAGCCAAAGGTGGTCAATACCGTCTCGAGACCCCAGCGGATCAGGATGTCGACCAGCGCAAAGAACACCGCCGTCAGCGCCGCCAGGATGAACACCATAACGGTGGTCAAAAACACCTCGCGCCGGGTTGGCCAGACAACCTTCGCGACTTCGGCGCGGACCTGCTGGATAAACTGGAGCGGATTGGTGGTGGCCATGAGCGGCGATCCTCGTGCTTGCGATGAAGCGCATGTAACGGTCACGCACAGGGATTTCAAGCAAAGAGGCGCGCCGTCGGGTCGTCCTCAGACCATCCGGTTCAACCGGTCTGTAACCACACGATCCAGTTCGGCGTCCTTGTCCCGCTGAAGGTCCTGGAAATCGGGCATATAAAGATCGTCGGCCAACCCATCGGGCAGCCAGTCGAGGATCCCGTCCCAGCGGCACGCAAACCGGTCCAGACCCGCACGCAAACGCGCCGCACGTGCCGCATCCTTGCGCTCGACACGCTGCACATATCGCAGAACGCCGCCCCAAATGCGCTGTGCCCCGAGGGTCAGAAACAGCCCACCCACAACAAAGAGCGATACCAGCCCGCCAATTACAAACCAGTGCGGGCGCACCACGATCAACAGGAGCAGCGACACGATCGCAAGATGCCGGGTCGTCGGACGGAACGCAGGAATTTTGCCGATGGCGCGCGCCAGCGCCCTGAACTTGCTTGGTTTCGGCGCGGGCGCGGCCTGCGCCTCAAGCGCCGGAAAATCAGTGGACCGGCGCCGCGGTGCCTTGGCGGCGGAAACGGTGCGATCCACAAAAGCCTTCGCCGACGCTGCCTTGCGCGGCGCGGGTTCCGCCTTGAGTTCTTCGGTCAGGATCGCGCGGATCGTTTCCAGTGTCTCTTCTTCGGTGCCCTCGAAAGGCTTGCCTTGCATAAAGGTCAGGTTGTTCATCTGGCAGCATCCCTTCCCCAAAACAACGGGGTTAACAAAATGTCCCGCATTTGCGGGGATGCGGCAGAGCTAGGGCCGGACTGTGCCGCTCGGGTGTCACGAATGCGGCAACTTTGCGGCACTGTCGCGAATACGGAAACGGTCCGAAGGGGCTGCGCGGGATTGGCGCCGAAACGTGACCGAAGCATGGCAAAACCATGGTTAACGCCGCCAAATTTTGACGCGATTTGAAACAGATTCTCTGTATGGGAGGAAATGGCAGGGGCAGCAGGGTTCGAACCCGCGACCTACGGTTTTGGAGACCGTCGCTCTACCAGCTGAGCTATACCCCTGCAGGGCACGGTTGGATTACGCGGGCCTGCCCGGTATTGCAAGGCCCGAAATCAACGTTGCGCGGGATCAAGCGGCCTTCGCCAGATCCGCCAACTGTGGCCACAGCTCCTGAAGCCACCGCGCGGCGAAAGCGGACGATTTGTGCCCGATATCATCGGTTGCCTGCGCACCCTCACACTGAAACTCCGCCCGTGTCAGGATGCCGGAGGTGACGGTATCCTCCGGTTGGCGCAGGAGGGTGATGCCATCGCGCGCGCAGACTGTCTCAAACGCGTCCCACAGCAGGGCGCGGTCCGCCGCCGTGGCGGCAAGGGCGGCCTGGAAATCGTGGTACAATTCCCCTTTGGCGACAAGGTTCCGCACCCCGTCCGTGCTGAACGGAGACGGGACATAAAACACGGTGTCGCCCGCGGCGGCGAGGTTGCGTGCCAACTGGTATCCACGCCAGCTGATGGCGAAATCATACGCAGCAGTTTCCAGAACGGCGCGGCTGGGACGGGTATGACGCTCCGCGGCCCATTGAAAATACGCGGCGAAAAAGGTCGGCAGGCGCAGGCGTGCGCCGTAAAAGATCACGGCATCGAATTGCCCAGGTGCGACATGGTCGCGCCCGTTTCCGTTGAGTTCCAGAACCTGCGCACGCCAGGCCTCGGACGGACGGATCGCACCATCCACCCAGTCAATCTTGCGGAACTCAGGCCCCTCAGCCCCCCAGAATTCGAGTTCGAACCCGTCAGGAACAGCTGTCAGGCCCTCACGCAATGCAATCGCGACGCTGCCCATCTGGCTGTCGCCGACCATACACAAACGGCGCGGAGCCTTAGCGCGAGAAGGCATCCAGCAGGATCTCCTCGCACTGTACGTCCTCTTCGCGCGCGACTGTCTTCTCGCGCGCGCGCACCATGCGCAGCTCGCGCAACTCGGGAAATGCCGCAATCTGGTCGGCAAAGAAATGCTTCATCACTGTCGCCACGCCTTCGGGCACGACGGACCGCATGTTGGGCGCAAAGAACATGCCGCGAAACACCGGATGCGTGATGATTTCATAGGACGGGAAGTAATCCACATACTTGAACTTTTCCGCTGCCATCCCGGCCGCCGCGCGCAGCACGGATTTGGAATAGTGCGTGGCGGTCAGCACATGCTGACCCGACGCGGTCGCGGTCAACGGCACGGGCGATACGGTCAGCAAAACGCGTATCTTGGGTCGTTTGCTCCGCAACAGCTGCAATGCGGATGTCAGGGTGGCAAAGGTCTGGCGGCTGTTGGCATTGACGAACTGGTGCACCTCGGGATCAAACGTGCCCGCGACTGTGCCGGGGCACAGCGCGTATTCCAGGTCCGTCACGCTGTTGCGCCACCGCTCGGTCAGACCGAGCGTGAACACAAAGATGTCCGATGTCTCCACCGCGCGACGCAGCGCGGCATAGGTCTCCTGCCGCGCATCCCACAACTCGCTCTCGCTTGCAAAACCGCCCCGTTCGATGGCTGGGCGCAACGGATCGTAAAACCGTCCGTCCTGTTCCCAGATTTCACCGCTGTCTTCGCGCATGTCATAGGCCAGCTCCAACCACTGAAGCAGCATCGCAGGCGTATAGATGTTGCCGGTCCGGAAACTGAACATGCCATACCCGAAATCCTTGGCATTGTCCTTGTGCATGTAAGGCGGCGCGGGTTCGCAATCGACCCAGTTATATCCGCGCTCTGCCAGCGCACGTCCGATGTGCTGGGCAAAGCAGGACCCCGCCGTCACGATGCGATGCTTTGGCCGAACGGGGAACTTGGGAGACCACAAACCGCTGAGGCCATAGGGCCCCTGCTCGGCCACAGCAGACCGCCAAAAGGCCTCGGGCCCAAGATCGGAATAGGGATGCGTCATGCTCGAACCCGCCGCGCCATGTTTTGCAAACGCTACCCCGTTTGCGCGCACCAAACAAGGAGACGCGGCGCCGTTCTCCTCCATGAAATGCCGTCAATTGTCGCTGACCACCGCGTCGGCTTTGCGGCGGAACGCCCCGGCGCGGTCCAGCGCCCCCGCTTCGGTCAACGCACCGATGAAGCCCTGAATATGTCGCCGTGGCAGCCCTTTTGCCAGCGCATCCAGAAACAGCGCCTCCGCATCCTCATAATTGCGGTCAGACACTTCGATCAACGCTTCGTAATAAAGCGGGTATTGCGCATCCGGATCAAGCGCGAGTGCCGCCGCGATATGCACGCGCGCTTGCGCGTGCTGGTCATTCTCAAACCGCAACAGCGCCATGAGCTCGTGATCGTAGTAGTCAGCAGCGTCGCTTTCCATGTTTTGACGAAGGATGTCGATCGCTGCATCAACCTCATCCGCGTCATGCAGCAAGGAAGCCAGCCAATAAGAGGCAAAACCGCTCTCCGCATCCTGCAGATACGTCCGCAGGACGGTGATCCCCGCTGGGCGCAGTCCCAAAGCCGCCAGCGACCGCGCCTTCCATACCGGGCCATCAGGATCTTCTGGCCAATCCTGCGTGATGCGTTCGGCATCGACCATTGCCGCACGATAGTTTTCAACCGAGAAATGCGCACGCGCCCGGAAAAGATACGCCACGGTGGGTGCGTCGCCCGTTGCAATTGCCTCGTTCAGTTGCGCGAGCGCGGGGTAATATTTGTCCTGCCGGAAAAGAGCGAGGCCCAGTGCATAGAGCGTCCAAGGATCTGCATCATCCACCTCCATCGCAGCCCACAGGGGCTGTTCCGCGGCGACAAACTGGCCCTTGTCGATCAGGAACCACGCCTTTTCGCGCATGGCCCATGTATATTCGGGCGACATTGCAATGGCTGCGTCAATCAACTGGATATACGTGTCCTCGTCGATCGTCCCGGCCAGACGCCGCGCGGATGCGAGACCGGCCAGCCCCTGCGCGGTTGCGCCACTGTCCACTGAACGGTCAAACGCGGCCACCGCCGCCTCAAAATTGTCCTGCGACCAATGCACCCAACCCAAAGAATTGAGTGCCTTGGTATGCGCAGGTGCCTGCGCCAACACATCATCAAGAAGGCTCAGCGCATGTTCCGTCCTGCCAAGCGCATCGTAGGCGTCCGCCAGAACCACCTTGATATTGCGCAGATCAACAGGCCCCACACCAGCATCCGCTACGGCCACCTCACAGATGGCTGCCATGCGCTCCGCAGGTTCACGGTTTTCGAGGCAGACCAGCGCATAGCTTTTCTGACTGTCTGACAGGATGGGACGGGCATGTGCTCCGGTCGACAGCAGCGCAAGCACCGCAGCGGCAAAGATCAATGGTTTCATTCTGCACCCGCTGTTTGAACGGGAGCCTAACAAAGCGCGTGCACACGAAAAAGCCCCCGCACGAGAACCGCGCGGGGGCTTTTTTTTACCTGAGCGCCCGGATTTGGGCGCCCAGAATTTCACAATTCTGGTGCGGCAGGTTTTTGCAAAAACCTGCCCCGCTCAGAACATCACTCGGTGATTTTGGACACAACGCCCGCGCCGACCGTCCGGCCGCCTTCGCGGATCGCAAACCGCAGACCGTTTTCCATAGCAATCGGCGCGATCAGCTCAACGCCAAACGACACGTTGTCACCCGGCATCACCATCTCGGTGCCTTCGGCCAGCTGAACCGTGCCCGTCACGTCCGTCGTACGGAAGTAGAACTGCGGACGGTAGTTGGCGAAGAACGGCGTGTGACGGCCACCCTCTTCCTTGGTCAGGATGTACGCCTCGGCTTCGAACTTCGTGTGCGGCGTCACCGACGACGGCTTGCACAGCACCTGGCCACGCTCAACCGCCTCACGGTCGATACCACGCAGCAGCGCGCCGATGTTGTCGCCCGCTTCGCCACGATCCAGCAGCTTGCGGAACATCTCGACACCCGTGCAGGTCGTCTTCTGCGTGTCCTTGATGCCGACGATTTCGATCTCGTCGCCCACGTTGATCACGCCACGCTCCACACGGCCGGTCACAACGGTACCACGACCGGAGATCGAGAACACGTCCTCGACCGGCATCAGGAACGGTTGGTCAATCGCACGCTCAGGCGTCGGGATATAGTCGTCCACAGCCGCCATCAGCTCCTTGATCTTCTCTTCGCCAATCGCCTCGTCGCGGCCTTCCATCGCCGCCAGCGCGGAGCCCGCGATGATCGGTGTGTCGTCGCCGGGGTACTCATAGCTGTCCAGCAGTTCGCGGACTTCCATTTCCACCAGCTCCAGCAGCTCTTCGTCGTCGACCTGGTCCACTTTGTTCATGAACACGACGATCTTGGGGATGCCCACCTGGCGGCCCAGCAGGATGTGCTCGCGCGTTTGCGGCATCGGGCCGTCAGCGGCGTTCACAACCAGGATCGCGCCGTCCATCTGCGCCGCACCGGTGATCATGTTCTTGACGTAGTCGGCGTGGCCGGGGCAGTCGACGTGGGCGTAGTGACGCGCGTCGGTCTCGTATTCCACGTGCGCGGTCGAGATCGTGATCCCGCGCGCTTTTTCCTCGGGCGCACCGTCAATCTGGTCATAGGCCTGGAAGTCGCCAAAATACTTCGTGATCGCCGCCGTCAGCGTCGTCTTGCCGTGGTCAACGTGACCAATCGTGCCAATGTTAACGTGCGGCTTCGTACGTTCAAACTTTTCCTTTGCCATCTTGTCAGACGCCCTTTTTGCTTGATGGGCCTCGGCGGCCCCCGGTTACTCCGCGGGGCATGTATTGCGATTGGACAGGAAAATCAAGCGCCGATGCCGGGTCCTTCGGGGCCATTGAGCAGTTGCTCCACCGCTGCTGCAAAACCCGCAATGCTCTGGCGGTAATCGTCCTCTACCGATGGGCTGGTTGCCACGCCGACAACGCCGGGCAGGCGCAGCGTCGATGACGCGGCTTCGACCCGGCGGGGTCCGAAAACAACCGTTCCGTCCTGCACATCGCGCACCGTGACCACACCGATCACGCGGCTTGGCCCGCCAAAGGCAAAGGCGGCGCCGCGCGACGTCAGACGCACCGAAGACAACTGGATATCCACGTCCGCCGTGGGCTTGGCCGCACCGGTTGCCGCCAACCGGTTGGTTAACGCACGCGAGACGTCCCCGGCCACCTGATCGGCGGACTTGTCGATCTGCCGCCCTTCGATGCCGACAAATGTGGACATGTCGACCGTGACGACGTTGGCCACAACCCGGCGCTGTTCGGCGGATGGCGGTGCCTGCGGCGCGTCACACGCGGCCAGCACAGCGCACAAAAGCAGTGCGACAACCGGCCGGATCAAGCGCAGGGCGTGGCGATACATGGAGCTAGCCTGTCGCGGCAGCGTCTTCTTCCGCCACATCGTCAACGGTGAGGTCATCCGGCATAAACCAGCCCTGCGACTTCATCTGCCGCACAAGGTAGCGTTCCACGGATTTTGCCGCGTTCTGGCTCAGCTGCACCAGCTGTTCCTCGGCCGAGAGTGTATAACCGGACCCAATCAACGTGCCGGTGCCGAAGGTCTCCAGAACCGTGATCTGGTGCGGCTCTTCGTTCAGCTTTTTGCCCGCCGCATCGTCCCACACCGTCAGGTTCAGGATCAGGGCCGACTTGGGCGACACGACCAGCGGCACGCCCGGCACCGCCAACACATACCCCTCGACCGAAATGCCAAAGTGATACCGGCTTGCACCGTCATACCGGTCAAACCGTTCCGCAACAGCCGCACGTACCGTTTCCACCAACTGTTCTTCCGTGGCCTTGCGGCTCAACGGGCCACGCTGTGCCTTGCCCGCAACCACGATATTGTGGGTCAGGCTGAAATCGCCAAGCGGCACGGGCGGCTCGTTCAGATCCGCCTTGCCCGAACAGGCACCAACCAAAATCACCAGCATCATGGCAGCAAAGATTCGCGTCATCGTGCACCCTACATCCCAAAAACCGTTCCAAAGACGGATAGACCACCGCGCTGTTCCGCGCAATTGCCACCGGTCGCGCCACACAGCAAATTGGGCACAACCGGAGGATAAAGATGCTCGATCATGACCGCGCGGTGAAAATTCCTGTTCGTGTCCCCCTCGGCTCCGAGCCGCTTGGCATCTGGGGCAGCCTGAAGGCCATGCAGCAAAACGTGCTCGACGTGATCCCGGAGACGGCCACACGCCTGCCCATCGTGTCAGGCACGACGGGCAAGCGGTGGCACATGATCATGGACCCGGAGCGCATCGACCTCATGCTGCGCGACCGGCTGGACCAGTACCCGAAATCGGACGTGACGAAAACGCTGCTGCGGCCCGCGATCGGGCAGTCGATTTTCATTGCCGAGGGCGCGGACTGGCGCTGGCAACGGCGCACCGCAGCGCCCGTGTTCAGCCACCGCAATGTCACAGCACTTGGGCCGATCATGTCCGATGCAGCGGCGCGCTGCGCGGACCGGATCGAAAGCGCCAAGGGCCCGGTGAACATGCTGGATGAGATGATCACGGCCACCTTCGACGTGATCGGCGATGTGACCTTTTCCGGCAAGGAACTGATCGACCGCGCCGCCATTCACGCGGCAATCGAAGATTATCTGACCGAGGCGGCGCGCATCTCGCTCTTTGATATCCTGGGCGCGCCGGATTGGGTGCCGCGTCCGGGCCGCGCCTTTGCGCGCAAGACCATTCGCAAGACGCGGATGCTCGCCGACAGGGCCATCAAGACCCGCAAACAGGATGGCCCCCGCGCAACGCCTGACCTCTTGGACCTGTTGATGGCGGGCGCGGATCCCGAGACCGGCAAACGCATGACAACCGCGGAACTGCGCGACAACCTCCTGACCTTTATCGTGGCCGGTCATGAGACCACGGCGCTGTCCCTGTCATGGGCACTGTACCTGTTGGCGTTTGATCAAACCGTGCAGGACCGCGCGCGACAAGAGGTGCGCGCCGTCGTGGGCAACCGCGTTGCGCAGGCGGATGACGTGCCTAGCCTGCCGTATATCCGCGCCATTCTGGACGAGGCGCTGCGCCTCTATCCGCCCGCAGGCGTCGTGTCGCGCACGGCCATGACCAATGACCGGCTGGGCGATACGACCATCCGCAAGGGCGACACCTGCATGATCCCGATCTATGCGCTGCACCGGTCGCATTTGCACTGGGACGCGCCGGATGAATTCAACCCGGACCGCTTCGCCGATCGCAAGGCGATCCCGCGCTTTGCCTACCTGCCTTTTGGCGACGGGCCGCGCATCTGCATCGGGGCCTCCTTTGCGTTGCAGGAGGCGGTCCTACTGCTGGCCACGCTGATCAATCGTCACCGGTTTGCGCCGGTGCCCGGGCTGGAGCCGAAGCCCGTCATGATCCTCACGCTGCGGCCCGAGGGCGGGGTTTGGCTGAACGTCGAACCGGCCTAGGGGGCACGCCAAACGCAAACGGCCCCGCGCAAGGACGGGGCCGTTTGAAGTCATTGGGGTGCAGGTCAGTGCAGCTTGGCATCCACCTGGCTGATTGCGTCGTCGATCAAGCCATTTGCCGCGTCGGCGGTCATTTGCTTGGCAATCACGTCCCGCGCGGCTTGAACCGCCACAACGGCGGCCATGTCGCGCACTTCCTTCACGGCACCGGCTTCGGCAGAGGCGATCTGATCCTCGGCCGCGGCCAATCGACGTGCAATCGACGTCTTGAGATCGGCGCGCGCCTGTTCGGCGGCGGCTTCGGCGTCGGCTTTGGCTTGTGCGACGATCTTGTCGGCCTGCGCCTGCACTTCCTGCTGCTTGCGCTCGTACGAGGCCAGCAGCGTCTGCGCCTCTTCGCGCAGGGAGCGTGCTTCGTCGATGTCCGACTGAATGCCTGCGGCACGATCGTCGAGCATCTTCGTGATCATGCCCGGAACCTTGAAGTAGAACAGGACCGCGATGAACAGCACAAAGGCGATGGCAACAATCAAGTCGGTGTTGCTCAGCTTCCAGAACTCCGCCGAAAACGGGTTCTTCGATGCGGCGAATGCCGGACCTGCCGCAACCAGCGAAAGCGATGCAAGGGTGAGATAACGCATGATCTTAACCTTTCATCCGGGCATTGACGGCCGCGGTGATGCTGCGCGCGTCGGCCTTGCCACCCATCAGGGCCACAATGTCCTTTGCGGCGTCCTTGGCCACCTCTTTGACAGCCTCCTGCGCGCCGGCACGGATATCTGCGATGGCCTTTTCGCTTTCGGCGGCTTTTGCTGAAATCTCCGCGTCGGCCTTGGCGATGGCTGTATCCAGGTCGCCTTGAATGGCGGCCCGCGTCTCGCCTGCGATCCGCTGTGCTTCTGCACGCGCATCGGCCAGCGCCTTGTCATAGGCGGCTTCGGCCTCAGCAGCCTTGACCTTGAGGTCTTCGGCGGCGGCGAGGTCATTTGTGATTGTCCCCTGCCGTTCGGCAAGGATGCCCGCAATACGGGGCAGCGCCACACGCGACAGCACCAGATAGATGACGATCAACGTGATGATCAGCCAGAAAATCTGGTTCCCGAAGTAATCCGGGTTCAGTTGTGGCATGCCAGGAGGTGCGCCTGCGGCGACCTCACCTGCTGCGTTTGTGTTTTCTGCCATGTCGGTCGTTCCCCTGAGTGGACCCCGGACGGGGCCGAAATGCGAGGCCTTACACCGGGCAGCGCAAGCGTATCACGCCGCCCGACCGTAAGGAATGCGTCTCAGAAGTGACTTAGACGGCGAACATCAGCAGCAGAGCGACGAGGAACGAGAAGATCCCCAGGGCTTCTGCAAAGGCGATGCCGATGAACAGTGTCGCTGTCTGGCCGGCGGCTGCCGACGGGTTGCGCAGGGCGCCAGCGAGGAAATTGCCAGCCACGTGGCCCACACCGATTGCGGCTGCGCCTGAACCGATTGCTGCGAGACCTGCGCCGATATGTGCGAGTTCACCTTCCATGAGAATTCTCCTTACGATTGGAAGTTTGATGTTCGTAGGGTGGGCAATCTGCCCACCAAACCTTTAGTGATGCGGGTGCAGTGCGTCCTTGAGATACACGCATGTGAGGATCGTGAAGACGTAAGCCTGAATGGCCGACACCAGCACTTCGAGACCGTAAATCGCCATGACGCCGATGATCGCGACGGGGGCAATGGCAGCAACCTGCGCAAAGCCAGCGAATACTTTCAGGACGGCGTGACCGGCCATCATGTTGCCCGCCAGACGAATGGAGTGGCTCACCGGGCGCACGAAGTACGAGATGATTTCAATGATCGCGAGGATTGGGCGCAGTGGCAGGGGCGCGCTCGACACCCAGAACAGGCCCAAGAACGACGCACCGTTCTTAACAAAGCCAAGGATTGTGACGGCAAAGAACACGCCAAAGCCGAGGATGGCCGTAACCGCAATGTGCGATGTTGTCGTGAACGACATCGGGATCAGCCCGAGGAAGTTGGCACACAGGATGAACATGAACAGCGTCATGATGTAGGGGAAGTACTTGATCCCGTCCTTGCCCGTGACGTCCTCCACCATCTTGTAGACAAATCCATAGAGCAGTTCGGCAATCGACTGGCCCCGGCCCGGCACGACTTCGCGCTTGGACGTGGTCAGAACCATCAGCGCGATGATCGCCAGAATGGCCATCGCCAGCCAGAACGTCACGTTGGTCAGCGTGAACACACCGATGTCAGCGCCAAACAGCGATTTGACCTCGAACTGGTCCATCGGGTGAAAAGACAGGCCGCCGCCTTCTTTTGCTTCATCTGCCATCGGGCTCTCCATCCTTTGCGGCCTCGGCCGCCTCTCGTTCCGCCTGGACCTCTTTCGCGCTGCGCATCATCGTCAAGACACCGGCCGCGAAGCCCAGAAAGATAAATATGATCATCAGAAACGGAGCCGTGCCAAACAAGGCATCCAACCCGTACCCGATGCCAAACCCGATCCCCAGACCGGCCACCAGTTCGATCACCATGCGCCAGGCAAGTTGTGCCTGGCTGTGCGCGTCCGGCGTGCGGGGTTTTGGTGCGTGCGCCTCTTTTGCAGCGTCAATGCGGGCCTGAAGGGCCGCCAATCTGTCGCTGTCATCAGAGTCGGTCACGCACCTCTGTCCCGCGTTGTGGCTTGATGGGTGAATAGGGTGCAGCGCCGCCCGAGTCAACGCAGCCAATGCCATGCGCTGTGCGCAAATAAAGTATTGATTTAATTATGTTTTTTAAAAGATCGCACAAACTTGGACAACCCGCCGCACCCCACGTGCCCCTTGGTTCGCCCCTTGCGCGTTATTCAACCATCCGGTTGATTTTCCGCGCCACGCAACCCGACCGTCCGGTCCAGCAACCACCGCCGTACCACGCGCACCGCCTTGCGCCGCGCCGACGCGCCACTGCTCAGCAGATAGAACGCCCCTTGACGCAAGCCCACATCAGACACCCGGATCAAACGCCCCGCCACCTCATCCGCGCGGGTCGTGTCGGACCCGGCCAGAAACAGCCCCGCACCCCCCAGAACCGCCTCAATCGCAAGGGACGCGCGCAAACGGTATGGCTCTTCCTCGAGCGCCGCACCCTCCCATCCCGCCGCCGCAACCCAGTCAGGCCAAAGATCCTCCCGCCGGTCCCGATACCGCGTGATGTCCTGCAAATGTTCTGGCCGCAGCATGTTCCCCGGCACCACGCCGGGTGCCGCAACGGGATATATCGGCGCATCGCTCAGCAGATCGGCCGGAACATCCAACACGCCCTTGTGCGCAAACCGGATCGCAAGATCCGCCTCGTACCGATCAAGATCGGCAAGGTCGGTCGACCCGATCAGGCGCAGATCAACCTCCGGCAAATCCGCCTGCAGGTCCGCCAACATGGGCGCCACCACCTTGGCTGCAAACAACGGCTCGGCGTTGATCACAACCCGCCCCGCAGGCGTATCGGCCAGGCCTTCCGTCGCATCTCCGATCACGTCGAACGCCGGTGCAATCCGATGTGCGTAATGATGCCCCTCGGCGGTCAACACGACCCCGCGCGACTGATCCCGAAACAGCGAAACCCCCAAACGCGCCTCCAGCCCACGCACATGACGGCTGATCGCGGAATGGCTGACGCCCAGCTCTTCGGCTGCACGACTGAAACTTTCATGCCGCGCCGCCGCCTCAAAGGCCCGCAGCGCATTCAACGGTGGCAAAGAACGCATCGCCCGACCAATCTGTGCTAAAACTGCACATATCTTGTCAAAGAACTCTGTTTGTCACAACGCCGAAACGCGTCCATATTTACGACGAAGCCACAACAAGCCGGGCCTATCCATGCAAATGATACAACAAAACGCGCTTTTGCGCGCCCTCCTGACCTGTGCAAAATTTCTGCGCAAGAAAGCCGCTGCACCGCCCGTCAAAGGCACTGCGCTGCCTCCCATGACCGACCATATCGCGCGCGATATCGGGCTCACCCCACATGAGCGCGCACTGATGTCCCACCATTGGCCATCGCGGGACAGCCGTCACCCGTTCCTCTGACCGCCCGGCCCTGCTATGACCCATTGCATGGCACACCCGCTCGATACCACGTTCCAAGCCCTGGCCGATCCCACCCGCCGCGCCATCCTCACCATGTTGCTGGAGGATGACATGGCGGTCACGGACGTGGCCGAACCGTTCGAGATGTCGCTGGCCGCCATTTCCAAACACCTCACGATCCTCACCCGCGCGGGCCTGATCCAACAGGAAAAGCGCGGGCGCGTGAAATGGTGCAAACTGGACCCGGACGCGCTCAAGGCGGCGTCGGTCTGGATGCAGAGTTTTGGCCAGTTCGAACCCGTCAACCTCGACGCATTCGAACGCTTTCTCGAAACCGAACTGCCGCCCGACCCCTGATGCCGGGGTCGGTGGGCGGGCGCCTTTGCCGAAGGCAAACAGAGCCGCCCACCGACCTCACCCGTCGCGCAACAACAGCCCAAGCGCCAGAACGGTGAACCCCACACCAACCCAAACCAGAACCCCCGGCACCCCGTTGCCAAACCCGACCTCCCACAAGATCACCCAGCTTGGCGTCAGATAGGTATAAGCCATCACCTTGGCCGACGGCAGGCGCAGGGTCGCAAATTGCAACAGCACAAAAGTCGCCGCCGAGGCAAACACCGCAATATAGATCAGCGTGACCCAAACGATGCCCGGCAGCGCCGCCCAGTCCGTCGCGACCATATCCGACCACCCATAGGCGCTCAACAAAAGCGCCCCGGCCACAAGCATGCCCAACGTGAAAACCAGAGGGCTCTCGCCCCGGTTCAGCTTGCGCACCATCGGTGTGTAAATCGCATGGGCAACACAGCCAAAGAAATAGATCACCTCGCCGCGCCCTACCGCAAACGCCACAAATGCCGCCCAATCCGCGCGAAAAATCACCCACAGCGCCCCGACCGCTCCGATGGCAAGCGCCAGTGCCATGCGCGGTGTGGTCACCTGCCGCAAGAGCAGCCACCCGAACACGCCCGCCAATACCGGTGTCAGTGTGAACACCGCCGCCGCACTCACCGGGGCCGCTGTCTTCAACCCTTCGAACATCAACACAAAGTAGACGCCGAAGAGCCCCCCCAGCACCGCATAGCGCCATGGCGCGCGCAAGGCGGTGCGCGGCACGCCACCGGTGGCCAGAACCGCCGCCCCGATGATCGCAGCAGCCAGCCAGAAGCGCGCCGCGTTCAGTGCCGCCGGTGAAATCTCATTCGCCGCCTGCGCGCCCAGCGAAAACGACCCCGCCACCAATGCCGAAAACAGCAGCATCGCGGCGTGCCCCCAAAGGGCGGGGGTCACAGCACCTGCCAGCTCTTCGACCGCTCCTTGAGGAAACTCAAAAACGCCTGCACCTTGTTCGTGCGGTGCAGGTCCACATGGGTCACCAGCCACAAGGGGGACGACCAATCCTCCTGCGGGTCGAGGATTTCGACCAGATTGTCATTGGCCCGCGCTTCCATCACCGGCAGATACCCGATGCCCGCGCCCGCAAGCACCGCCTGCTCCAGCGCGCGCACATCCGTCGACCGGAACGTGATCGCATCCTCGGGCGCATGCGCGCGCAGCCACCGGTTGAACGGCGCGCGGCTGTCCTCGTCATCATTGCAAACGAACCGGTGCCCTTTCAGCTCTTTGTGGATCCCGTCGGGATGCCCGTACCGCTCGACATATCCCCGCGTCGCATAAAGTCCCACCGACTGCCGCACAAAGGGCTGCACCACGTTGTCGGGCTGATCCGGCGCATTGCCCGCGCGGATCGCCACATGCGCCTCACCATATTCAAGCCGGAACAGCCGCTCGCCCGTCAGATACCGCACAATGACGTCCGGATGCTCCAACTGAAAATCCGTGAGCACCGGCGCCATGCGCGGCGCCAGATTGACAAGTGACGTCACCACCAGTTCGCCCGACACTTCGTTCCCGCGCCCCTTGATCCGCCCGGCAAGCTGGCTGAACTGATCATCCGTGGCCTGCGCGACCCGGAACAGGTCATCGCCCGCCTCCGTGGGGGTATAGCCGCGCGCGTGACGCTGAAACAGCTTGACCCCCAGCCGCGTCTCCAACGCGTCGATATGGCGGATCACCGTGGCGTGGTGCACCCCCAACACATCCGCCGCCCCGCTGACCGTGCCCATCCGTGCCACCTGATAGGCGGTCTTGATCTCGTCCCAGTTGTCCATTCGGCTCTCTCTGTGCGCCAGCAAACATATGATGTTGATTTAGCAATGTTGCGTTCAAAAATGCAATCGCCAATTGTCATTCCACAGAACACATCCTCAGCCCAACAAGGACCCGAACACCATGACCATTCTGCATATCGACAGCTCCGCCCGGACCGAAGGCTCCGTCACCCGTGACCTCACGGCCCAGATCGTGACGAAACTCGGAGGCGACGTCATCCGCCGCGACCTGAAGGACGCCCTGCCCCAGATCACCGAAAACTGGGTCGGCGCAAATTTCACCCCCGCCGATGACCGCGACGACGTACAGCGTGACACGCTTGCGCTCTCTGACACGCTGATCGCGGAACTCAAGGCCGCCGACACCATCGTCATCGGCCTGCCGCTTTACAATTTCGGCGTGCCCGCGTCGCTCAAGGCGTGGATCGACCTCGTGGCCCGCGCGGGCGTCACCTTCAAATATGGTGAAAACGGCCCCGTCGGCCTTCTGGAAGGCAAACGCGCGGTCCTCGCGGTCTCCACCGGTGGCGTGCCAGTGGGCAGCGATTACGACTTTGCCACCGGCTATATGCGCCACGTGCTGGGTTTCATCGGGATCACCGATGTGGAGATGGTCGCCGCCGACCGCGTGGTGGTCAACGGTGAGGCGGCGGTGAACGCCGCCAAGGCCGAGATCGAAAAGCTCGCCGCCTGACCGAACACGCCCCCCCGGCACCCGCCGGGGGAATGCGGCGGTTGCACGCCGTCCGCGCTGGACGACTGCAACCGCGCATGGCTAGGGTGCCGCCATGACCGTCGTGCGCAACCTGCCAAGCCAACTGATCCTCGCCCACGCGCCCTGGGTGCTGGGCGCGGGTTTGATCGTGTGCATCATCGCCTGTGCCTCTGCCGGGCTGACGCTGCTGTTTTCCGGCCATACCGCGGGCCTCTTGACCCTGTTGCTGGGCGCTTCGATCCCGCTGGGCATCTTTGCACTTGCCATCAAAAAGGATCAGGCGATTTTCGACGCCCACGCCGGCACCGTCACGCTGCAACGCCGCACCCTGTTTCACTACCGCTGCGCGATCCATCCCCTGACCATGGTCCGCCGCGCGGAACTGGACCGGCTGTCGGACACGGTGCGCCCGACGCTCACCTTTCACGACACCACACCGCCCTACCCGCTGGTCGAGGCGTTCACCACCAGCGACCGCACCGCGCGGGCACCGGGCATCATCAACGACTGGCTGCGCGCCGCGCGGCAAAGCGAGGCTTTGTGAAGATCAAACGTGATACAGAGGATCAGCTGATCCTCGAACATACCCCTTGGCTGATCAGCATCATGCTGGTGGTCATGATGGTGACGTCCGTCGGTATGGGGGGCATGTTCGCGCTTATGGGCCTGTCCGAAGGGATCGCCATTTTCACCATCATGGGCCTTGCCGCACCTGTGGTCGGCATTGCGATGTGCACCTTTGCCATGCGGATTTTCGTCAAACGCACCCAGGTCATATTGGACCGCGGGCCAAATACGCTGACCGTGCGCACGCGCGGGATGCAGGGATACGACGAAATCATCCACGATCTCAGCCACCTGAGCCACGCGATCCTCGAGACGTCCCGCAGCAACGAAGGCCAGCAGATGACCCGCCCCGCCATCGTCCTGACCGGCGGCATGAGTGAAGGCACACACCCGCTTGTCACCAGCTTTGTCAGCGGGTTCGGTCCGAAAAAAGCAGTGGATGCGATCAACCGCTGGGCCAACCGCGCACCCGGTTAATCCTGCAGCACGCGCCAGCCGATCTGTTCAAGGAGTTCATCCGCATCCAGATCGCCCCCCTTTTCAGCCAGCTCCGGGTTCATGAGCAGCATCGACAGCCCGTGGACAAAACTCCACAACATGAATGACCGCTGCCGCACCTTGTCCGTGATCCCCGGCTCACCCATGATCTTGGCTACCTCGTGCTGCACAATGTCATAGGTGTCCTGCCCCATTTCTTCGACCTCGGGCAGCTGCGCCTCCATATTCTGACCAAAGCGCAACAGGAAAATCCCGGGCTCGCGCAACGCGAACCCAATATAGTTCTGGCCCAGGGCCCGAATGCGATCCAACGACCCCTCGCGGTGCGGCGCAAGGGCGGCAAGCATCTCCTGCTTGTGGCGCTCCATGCTTTCCAGCATGACCGCGTTGATCATTTCCCCCTTGTTTTTGAAGTGCTTATAGGGGGCCGCCGTCGACACGCCCGCACGGCGACAGGCATCGGAGACCGAAAAATGGTCAATGCCCTTCTCCTCGATCAACTGCCGCGTTGCCTCAACCAGCGCGGCGCGCAAGTCGCCGTGATGGTAGGGTGTTTTTTCTTTGTGTTCTGTCTGTTCCATGGGTGACGTCAGACCTACCTGAAAATTTTTACTTGTCAAAGTTAGAAGCGCTTACATATGTAAGAGACGCTAACTTTGACAGGTGTCACCATGCCACGCCCCTCTTTCTTCCGTCGCGTCGT
Organism: Tateyamaria rhodophyticola; assembly: GCF_047777875.1. Lineage (GTDB taxonomy): Bacteria > Pseudomonadota > Alphaproteobacteria > Rhodobacterales > Rhodobacteraceae > Tateyamaria. The sequence continues at coordinate 936,148 of NZ_CP180519.1, forward strand.
CCGGTTTGTCTTCATCGTGACCACAACCGCAGGCGTCATTGCCGGTGCGGGATACGCGGTCCAGACGGGGTCCACCCTGCTCGCCGCGCGGGCGGCAGATGTGCCGGCACCCGACCCTGCGCCGCTGATCGCGGTAAGCGTGCGAACCCTGACGCCAGAGGCGGGCTACAGCGTGCCCCGCGCCTTTGTGGGACAGGTGGAACCACGCAAAACCGTTGCCTTGTCGTTCGAGTTGGCGGGGCGGCTCGACGCCGTGCTGGTGGATGAAGGCGACACCGTGACCAAGGGCCAGGTCATCGCGCAGCAGGACATTGATCTCTTGCGCGCGGACCGGGACCGGCAGCGAGCCTCCCGCGAAGCGATTGAGGCCCAACTGGCCTTTGCCCTGCAAACCGTGACCCGCAGCGAGGCCTTGCGCGACCGCGGATTTGCCAGCCAGGAACGGCTGGATCAGGCGATGGCCACGCGGGATGAGTTGAACGCACGCATCGCAGAGATCGACGCCGCCCTGACCACAATCGACATCCAGCTGCAAAAAGCGCAGATCACCGCACCGTTCGACGGACGCATCACCCGCCGCCTTGCCGACGGGGGCGAGGCGGTCGGCGCGGGCCAGGTGCTGGTCGAAGTGGTCGAAACCGGCGTGCCGCAAATCCGCGTGGGCCTCCCGCTCAGCATTGACGAGGCCGCGCTGACAACGGCGCGCATCCGCATCGACGGACAAACCTATCCCGCCACGCTCGCCTCGTTCCGACCCGACATTGATCCGGTCACGCGGACACGAACTGCGCTGTTTGATATCGAAACGGACGTCCCGCTCGCCCTTGGACAGACCGCGCGCCTTGCCCTGACCACGGACGTCACAGCCGAAGGCACATGGGTCCCGCTGCGCAGCCTCAAGGAAGGCGACCGGGGCCAGTGGACGCTTCTGGTGGTGGATGCCGACAACGTGGTGCGCCGCGCCAGCGTTCTGATCATTCACGCCACGTCCGACCGGGCCTTTGTCCAAGGCTCCTTTGCCCCCGGCACCCGCATGATCGAAGAGGGGCCGCAACGCGTCACCCTGGGTCAGACCGTCCAGATCGCTGAAACCCTCTGAGGCCCGCACTCATGGAAACGCTCACCTTCCGCCAGCCCCGCCTCGTCGCCCTGATCCTCCTCGTGCTGATCTCGGCAGGGCTGTCATCGTTCCTGTCGCTGGGCCGTCAGGAAGACCCGACAATCACCAACATCTTCGCCACCGTCACGACCCAGTTCCCCGGCGCTGACCCCGCCCGCGTCGAGGCGCTGGTGACCGCCGAAATCGAGGAAGAGTTGCGCGAGATCGAGGAAGTGGCCGAAGTCACCTCCGTGTCCCGCACCGGCGTGTCGGTGGTGTCGGTCGAACTGTTGGAAACCCTTGACGAAGAGACCATCGAGCAGGTCTGGACCGAAGCCCGCGACGCCGTGGAAAGCGCGCGCGCGGAATTTCCCGCCGGTGTGCAGGCGCCGGATTTCAACGCCGAAGGCATCTCCGCCTATTCCGCCGTGATCGCGGTCGCGGCGGATCATGACGGCGTGCCGCTGGCGCTCCTGAACCGCCACGCCGAAGTCGTGTCGGACCGGTTGCGCAATATCCCCGCCACCCGCGCCGTCGAACGGTTCGGTGTGCCCGAGGAGGAGGTGTTGGTGTCCATTGACCCCACGCAGGCCGCGGCCCTGGGTCTCACAGCTGCCGACATTTCCCGCCTGATCCAGGCGGCGGATGGCAAGGTGCAATCGGGCCGCCTGCAAGGGGCTGCCGACCTGTCGATCACCATCTCTGGCGAGATCGAAAACCTCGCCCGTCTGCGCGACGTGGTGCTGCGTGAAAACCCGCAGGGCGCGACCGTCACCCTTTCGGACATCGCCACCATCACCCGTGGCGTGCGCACACCCGCTGCGGAACTCGCCATCGCCGATGGCCGCCCCGCCGTCTTGATCGGCGTGCTGGCGCAGGACGGTGTGCAGATCGACCGCTGGATGGGCTTTGTGCGCGACGAATTGGCCAGCGGTGCTGACACCGTCCCGCTTGGCATTTCCGAAGAGCTGCTGTTTGACCAATCCGGCTATACCACCGACCGCCTGATGGACGTGGCCACCAACATGGCCATCGGCGTGGGCCTTGTCGTCGCCGTGCTGCTGATCACGCTGGGCGTGCGCGCGGCGCTGATCGTCGCGCTGGTGCTGCCGGTGGTGTCGCTGGCGACGCTGGCCACGATGAACTTCATGGGCCTACCGCTGCATCAGATGTCCGTCACCGGTCTGATTGTGGCGTTGGGTCTGCTGGTGGATGCGGCGATCGTCATGGTCGATGAGGTGCGCAAGCGCCTCGCCCAGGGCATGAGCCGTGAGGCCGCCGCAGGGGACGCAGTGCGCCGCCTGGCCGCGCCGCTTCTGGCCTCGACCGTCACCACCGCGCTCGCGTTCACCCCGATGATCCTGCTGCCCGGCCCGGCGGGCGACTTTGTCGGCTCCATCGCGATTGCCGTGGTGCTGATGCTCTGCTGGTCCTTTGCCGTGGCGCTCACCGTGACACCCGCCATCGCCGCCTGGGTCCTGCCCGCGCGCGAAACACCCAAATCACCCGGCCTCATGGGCCGCGCTTTCGAAGGTCTGATTTACCTCGCCGTCACCCACCCGGTGAAGGCCATCGCGATCTCGCTCATCCTCCCCGTTCTGGGCTTTGCCAGCTTCCCAACGCTCACGGCCCAGTTCTTCCCGGGCGTAGATCGCGACCAATTCTACCTCGAGGTCGACATGCCCCCCGGCACCGGCATCGAGACGACGCAAGCGACCGCGCTGGCCATGGACGCCATCCTGCGCGCAGACGCGGGCGTGAACTCGGTCTACTGGACCATCGGCAAATCGGGGCCTGCGTTCTATTACAACATCACCGGCGGGCGCTCGCGCGAACCGGCCTTTGCCCAAGCCATGATCACCACCGCAACGGACGCCGACGCCGCCCGCCTCGTTGCCACGCTGCAAGAGGACTTTGGCACCCGCTTTCCGCAGGCGCAGGTTGTCGTGCGCGGCATCGTGCAGGGCCCACCCGTCGCCGCCCCGGTTGAACTGCGCATCGTGGGGCAGGACCTCGACCTGCTGCGGTCGCTCGGCGATCAGGTCCGCGCCGAGGTGGCCAACCTCGACCTCGTGACCTCCGTGCGCTCCGGCGTGAACGGCGGCGCGCCGCAAATCCGCTATGACATCGACGAGACCGAAGCCCGCCTGCTTGGCCTCAACGTCACGGACGTCGCCGCCCAGCTGGATGCGGCCCTGACTGGCGTCACCGGTGGGTCGCTGGTCGAAGGGACGGAACAACTGCCCGTCCGCGTGCGCATGGGTGACGGGCTGCGCGCCGACCTCACCGCAATCTCCGACATGCCGATCCTCGTGCCCGGCGCGGCTGGTATCTCGGCCACCGGTGACTTCCCCGCCGTCCCCCTGTCGGAACTGGCGCAACCCGTGCTGGAACCTGCCGAAAGCGTCATCACCCGCCGCAACGGGCAGCGCGAAAACGCGATCCAGGCGTTCCTCGTCCCCAACGTCCTGCCCGAAGAGGCGCTTCAGGACGTCCTGACCGCACTGGACGAAAAAGGGTTCGAACTGCCCGAAGGCTACGCATTGAAACTGGGTGGGGACAGCGACGCACGCGCCGATACCGTGGGCAACCTGATGGCGTCCGTGGGCCTGATCGTGACGCTGACCATCGCCACCATTGCGCTGACCTTCAACTCGTTCCGCCTCACTGCCGTGGCGCTGGTCGTCTGCGTGCTGGCCGCAGGGCTGTCGATCCTGTCGCTCGCGATCATGCAATACCCATTCGGGATCGTGGCCATCATCGGCGTCATCGGCTCCATCGGGGTGTCGATCAACGCGGCGATCATCATCCTCACGGGCCTGCAATCCGACCCCGAAGCGGCCTCCGGCGACCGCCGCGCCATGGCGCGCGTGGTGAACGGATCAGCCCGCCACATCATCTCGACCACGGTCACAACCTTTGGCGGCTTCCTGCCCCTGATCCTCGACGGTGGCGCGTTCTGGCCCCCGTTTGCAGTGTCCATCGCCGGTGGCGTGTTGCTGTCCACCGTGGTCAGCTTCTTCTTTACCCCGCCCGTGTTTGCCCTGATCGCACGCAAGACCCCCCTGCCCGAACAGGTCAAGGAGGTCCCCGCCCCGGACACAAGCCAAGGCGTACTGCAACTGGCCGCCGAATAGGCTCAGGCCGCCGCACCACGCGCAAAGAACGGGCGGAGCACATCCAGCACCACGTCCGGCGCCTCGACCGGCACGGCATGGCCGCAATCCGGGATCACCCGCAGCGCCGCCCGCGGGGCGGCCTGCGCGAGGTACGCGCGGAAACGGTCCTCGGGTGCCATGAAATCCAGACGCCCCAGCAGGAAAGTAATCTTGTGATCATGCGCCCCAAGGCCCGGATGATCCACAAAGGACTGCGACAGCCGCCGCAACCGCCGCGTCTCGCGCAGCATCGCGCGGCTCCCGGTCAGCCGATCAAGGCAGGCCACCGCGCGCGCCACGTGATCATCGGCCACGCTTGCGTCCATGTTCGGCGTGAACAGCGCCCGCACAAACCGCTCAAGATCGCCGCGCCGCAGGGGCACATCGCCCGTCTCGTGATCAAAGGGCGGGCCCGTCAGCACTAGATGATCCGCCAACGCCCCAAGCTCCAGCGCCACAACGCAGCCGATGGAATTGCCCAGCACCACCACCGTATCGCCCGGCACCGCCTCCGCCCGGATACGCGCGGCAAGCCCGTCCACCAACGCATCCTGCGTATGGGCAGAGTAGTCAATCTGCGGCGCCATCCACCGCTGCCCCATTGGCAACCGCGCCCCGATCACATCAAAATGCGCAGCACTGCCAATCAGCCCATGCAGAAATACAAACATCTGCCGTCTCCAAATTGCTTTAGTCAAAAAACTCAGTTCAATGGCACTCACCCTGCTGTGCGCCCCGGTCCCGTGTCAACGGCCCGCAGGGTTGACTCTGTCCCGTCCAGCGCCTACTCCGCGCGCAACACCCGGAAGCGTGAAACCTTCCGGTCCCATGGCATATGCCGGGATCGCCCTCCGTCAGCGCGTTGCGCCCACGGGGGCGCTCGTCGTTTGTCCACTTGGGTCCCGAGCCGCCTGCACCTACCTGTAGGCACAACGTCAACGGTCGAAAGGCACGCCCATGTTTGAAAATCTCTCCGAACGCCTCTCTGGCGTCTTCGACCGCCTCACGAAACAGGGCGCGCTCTCCGAAGACGACGTGAAAACCGCTCTGCGCGAGGTGCGCGTGGCGCTGCTTGAGGCCGACGTGTCGCTGCCCGTGGCGCGCGACTTTGTCAAAGTGGTGCAGGAAAAGGCCACCGGTCAGGCCGTGACCAAATCCGTCACGCCGGGCCAGCAGGTGGTCAAGATCGTGCACGACGCCCTCGTTGACACGCTCACCGGCGAAGGTGAACCCGGCGCTCTGAAAATCGACAGCCCGCCCGCCCCGATCCTGATGGTCGGCCTTCAGGGCGGCGGTAAGACAACCACCACGGCCAAGCTGGCAAAACGCCTGACCGAACGTGATGGCAAGCGCGTGCTCATGGCCTCGCTCGACGTGAACCGCCCCGCGGCCATGGAACAGCTCGCCATTCTCGGAACGCAAATCGGCGTGGACACCCTGCCGATCATCAAGGGCGAAAACCCCGTCCAGATCGCCAAGCGCGCCAAGACGCAGGCATCCATGGGCGGCTATGACGTCTATATGCTCGACACTGCCGGTCGCCTCTCCATCGACGAAGAGCTGATGACCCAGGTCGAGCAGGTCCGCGACGTGGCCGAACCGCGCGAAACGATCCTCGTGGTTGACGGCCTCACCGGTCAGGACGCAGTGAACACCGCCCAGAACTTTGACGACCGCATCGGCATCTCGGGCGTGGTCCTGACACGAATGGACGGCGACGGCCGCGGTGGTGCCGCCCTGTCGATGCGCGCCGTCACCGGCAAGCCGATCAAGTTCGTCGGCTTGGGCGAAAAGATGGACGCGCTTGAGACGTTCGAGCCCGAACGCATCGCGGGCCGCATCCTCGGCATGGGCGACATTGTCGCCCTCGTGGAAAAGGCGCAGGACACCATCGAGGCCGAACAGGCCGAAAAGATGATGAAGCGCATGGCCAAGGGTCAGTTCAACATGAACGACCTCAAGATGCAGCTTGAACAGATGATCAAGATGGGCGGCATGGAGGGTATGATGGGCATGATGCCCGGCATGGGCAAAATGGCCAAACAGGTGCAGGATGCAGGGTTCGACGACAAGATCCTGCGCCAACAGATCGCCATGATCCAGTCCATGACCAAGAAAGAGCGCGCCGCCCCCCAGATCCTGCAGGCCAGCCGCAAGAAACGCATCGCGCGCGGCTCCGGCATGGAGGTCTCCGACCTGAACAAACTGCTCAAGATGCACCGCCAGATGTCGGACATGATGAAAAAGCTGGGCAAGGGCAAAGGCGGCATGATGAAAAAAGCCATGCAAGCGATGATGGGCGGCAAAGGCGGCATGCCCGACATGGGCGGCATGGATCAGGCCCAGCTCGAGGCAGCGGCCAAGCAACTCGGCGGCAAAATGCCCGGCGGCCTCCCCGGATTGGGCGGCGGCATGGGCCTGCCCCCCGGCCTCTCGGGGTTCGGCAAAAAGAAATGATCACCGCGCTCATCACATATGTGATCGACCCCGCCAAGGTCGATGCGTTCGAGGTCTACGCCCGCGCGTGGGTACACCTCGTGGGCCGCATGGGCGGCACCCATCACGGCTATTTCCTGCCGTCCGAAGGGGCGAACAACAAGGCGTGGGCCATGTTCTCCTTTCCCTCGCTCGCCGCGTACGAGGTCTACCGCACCGAAATGGCCACCGATCCCGACTGCCAGCGCGTCTACAAACACGCGCAGGACACCGGCTGCATCCTCAGCTTTGAGCGCACGTTTACCCGCCCCGTCCTCGACGGCGCCACACCAGAGGCGCTCGGCCTGTGACAACCGCGCCCACCATAACCACTGCGCGCCTCACCCTGCGCGCCCACGAGATGGCGGATTTCACGCCGCTCTACGATCTCTTTGCAACCGATCGCGCCCGCTTCATGGGCGGCCCGGTCGCGGCCAAGGAGATGTGGTACTGGATCGCCGCCGAAGTCGGCAGCTGGGCGCTCAAAGGCTTCGGGTCCTGGGGCATCACCCGGACGGACGACGGCGCGTTCATGGGACAGGTCGGCATCAACGAACCCCACCATTTCCCGGAACCTGAACTGGGCTGGGTCCTGCTGGAACCCTTCGAAGGCCAGGGTTTCGCACGCGAAGCCGCCACTGCCGCGCGCGACTGGTGGTGGGCGCAAGGCCGGTCCGACACGTTGGTCAGCTATATCGACCCGGCCAACACCCGCTCCATCGCCCTGGCCACCCGGCTGGGCTCAGAACATGACGCAGACGCCCCGCGACCTCACGGCGAAACGGTGCACGAAACCCATGTCTACCGTCACCGGAGGCCCGCATGACGGCCGCCACCACCCTCACCTCGGACCGCCTCACGCTGCGCCAACCGCAGGCCCGCGACCTGCCCGCCGACACGGCCTATTGCGCGTCTGATCGTTCCCGCTTCGTGCGCGGCCCCTTCACCGCACCACAAGCCTTCGACACATTCGCAGCCATCATCGGCCCCATGCAGCTTGATGAAACGGAGCACCCCGAAGTGACCTCGACCCTCTGGGACAGCATACATGAAGGGCACACCGAAGGCGCACGGTGCGTGCGCGATCACCTCATGGGGGCCCTGCGCTGGCCCGTCATGAACATCCGCGTGATGCCCGACAACACCGTCCCCATCGCCATTGCAGCGCGCATCGTCGCCACGCGCACGGATCCGCCTGCCCCCGACCGGTATCCCGGCTGCCACACCGACCAACTGCGCGGAGGGGCCGCATGATCACCCTCACCGGCACACCCACCCTCACCACCGAACGCCTGTACCTTCGCGCACCCGAAGCCCGCGACACGGCGGCCTACATGCGCTTTTACCAGGGGCCCCGCTCCTGCTATGTCGGCGGCCCCAAGGATCAGCGCGCGGCCTGGGACATGTGGACCTCGCAATTCGGCCACTGGGTCATCCACGGCTTTGGCATGTTCGTCGTCACCCGCCGCGAGGACCCCGCCCCGCTCGGCATCGTCGGCCACTGGTTCCCCGAAACCCGACCTGAAAAAGAGGTCGGCTGGGTGCTCTTTGATGACGTCAGCGAAGGCCAGGGCATCGCCAGCGAGGCGGCGCGCGCCTGCATTGACCATGCGTGGACCACACTCGGATGGGACCACATGGTCAGCTACATCGACACCGGCAATGACCGCTCCGTCGCGCTGGCCAAACGGCTTGGCGCCACGCTGGATAGAACCGCGCCGCAACTGGCCAAACCCTGCCTTGTCTACCGCCACCAAAAAGGCGGCCTGTCATGACCGTCCAGTTCTCCGCCCCCACATTGACCACACCGCGCCTCACCCTGCGCGCCCCGCGAATTGATGACTTTGACGCGGTCGCAGCCTTTTACGCCTCCCCCCGCTCCGAATTCGTCGGCGGCCCCATCAGCGCGGAACTCGCCTGGCGCACGCTCGCCCAAGAGGCAGGCCACTGGGTCCTGCGCGGCTTTGGCCGCTGGACCGTGGTCGAAACCGCAACCCAAACACCCGTCGGGATCGTCGGCCTCTGGTGCCCAGAGGGCTTTCCCGAAAACGAGCTTGGCTGGGACCTTTTCGAGGGCGCCACCGGCAAAGGCTACGCTACCGAAGCGGCCACCGCCGCCCGCCAGCACGCCTATGACACGCTCGGCTGGCGCACGCTGATCAGCCTGGTCGCCCACGAAAACCACGCCTCCCGCAAGGTCGCCCAGCGCCTTGGCGCACACCATGATGGCGACTTCACGCACGAACGCTGGGGACCGCTGCAAATCTGGCGCCACCCCGGTCCGGAGGCGCTGACATGACCCCGTCTCTGTTCCAAAAAATTCCCCGCCGGAGGCGCACATATCCACGCGCGATCCCGCTGACCAAACGGGCTCACGGTGCAGCCGTCGCCAATATGTCGTCGCGCGCCAGCGCGTCCGCAAGATCACGCGCGGAGGCCGCATAATGGGCCACCGCGACATCCCCGAACTCGAAACACGCCGCCTGATCCTGCGCGGGCCCACCCCCGAGGACTACCCGGACTTCAAGGCGACCTTCGCCTCGTTCCGGTCCCGCTTCATGGGCGGACCGCTCAACGCCTATGAGGCTTGGATGCTCTATGCCGCCGAAATCGGCCACTGGGAAATCCGCGGCTTCGGCATGTGGATGATCCACGACAAGGAAACGGACGAAACCTACGGCATGGCCGGTGGCTGGCAACCGGCAAAATGGCCCGAACGCGAAATCGCGTGGATCATCTGGCCCGACAAGGCTGGCAAAGGCTACGCGCTCGAGGCAACCCATGCGGTCCGTGCCTATTTCTACGCCAACGGCTGGGACCGCGCAGTCAGCTATATCGACCCCAAGAACCTCGACAGCATCCGGCTCGCCGAACGGCTGGGCGCGGTCAAGGATCACGCGGCCCCCACGATCGACGGCTCCGACGCCGTCTATGTCCACCCGACCCCGGCCGCGCTGGAAAACAGCCAGCTCGCCCACGGGATCGAGATGGAGATCGGCCACTATGCCGACCCGATGTTCAAACCGAAAGGATGGGCTCTTGATTAACCCCACCCCGCCCGCAATGCACCGCGCCGGTGCATATGCTGTGCACACCCTGTGCACAGCCTGTGTATCGCCATTTTGGCGCAAAGGAGCCCGCCGATGACCGACGCCGCCACCCGCGCCGCCGCCCTTCTCAAGGAGCACCGCGACAGCATCGACCGCCTCGATGCGATCCTCGTCTATACGCTGGGCGAGCGCTTTGCCCACACCCAGGCCGTGGGGAAACTCAAGGCCGAACACGACCTTCCACCGTCCGATCCCGCGCGCGAAGCGGCACAGATCGCACGGCTCGAAGATTTGGCAAACCGGGCCAATCTGGACCCGGAATTTGCCAAGAAGTTCCTGAACTTCATCATCGCGGAGGTGATCCAACACCACCGCAAACACCAAACGTAAGATGGGCAATATTGCCCATCCTACCCACTGAAAACAAAGGACTAAACCAAATGGCTATGAAAATTCGCCTCGCCCGCGGTGGCTCCAAGAAACGCCCCTTCTACCGCGTTGTCGCCGCCGACAGCCGCATGCCGCGTGACGGCCGCTACATCGAAAAGCTGGGCACATATAACCCGCTCCTGCCCAAGGACAGCGAAGAGCGCGTGAAAATGGACATGGAGCGTGTGCAATACTGGCTCGACCAGGGCGCGCAGCCCACAGACCGGATCGCCCGCATGCTCGAAGCCGCTGGTGTTCTGGCCAAGAAAGAGCGCGCGAACCTGAAAAAAGGTGAGCCCGGTCAAAAAGCCAAGGACCGCGCCGAAGAGAAAGCCGCCAAGGCAGCAGAAGCCGCCGAAGCGCCCGCAGAAGAAGCGGCGTCCGAAGAAGCCGCAGCAGAATAAGCCTCTGACTTTTCTTGCAAACCTGCGCCCGACCGGAGGATATCCGGTCGGGCGCTTTTCTGTTTCGGCGCAGCGTCAGCCGAGGGTTTTGACAAAGGTAACCTTGTCTTCACCCGCCCCGAAGAAGTCCGGGATGACCGCAATCTGCTGATAACCGCGCGCCGCGTAAAACCGCCGCGCCCGGTCCTGATCCGGCAATTGCGTGGTGTCGATCACCAACAGTCGCGCAGTGGCCAATGCGGCCTCCATCGCAGCCAGCAACGCCGTGCCCGCACCCGACCCATGCAGGTCCGGCGCGACGGCAATCGCCCGCAGGTTCCAGGTGCGATCCGTCATGGCCTCTGCTTGCGCAAACGCAAAGCCGACCGGGACATCGTCCCGGCACACCACCTGCCAGATATCGTCCCCGGTCCCGTCGAGCGCAGGGGCAATCATGCCCTCCATCATCTCTCCGGGGAACAGGGTTGCATCAGCAATAGCGGCAAGCGCCGCGATGTCGGTTGCACGCGGTGCGCGCGTGTCAAAAGGGATTGGCAATGGCCCATCCTTTCCAAATTGTAAGTAAAAGTGGCGCCCAGAAGGGCAAGCGTGGATCACATGACAACAGAGGCCACATGGTGGCCTGATTTCGCATCCTGTGATCGCATTGGGCAGAGCCCGCGATTATACCGACATAAAATCTCCATCCCGCACCCATGCGCGGGTCTGTGCCGCAGTATAACACACCGCGGCATTCTGACAAACCCCACTGGACAACGCTGCGGCCAGCGGGGCACAAGTCGGGGCATGTTTGGTCTCGTACGCCTCGCCCTGTTGCTGCCTCTTGCCTTTGTGCTGGGGTTGTTCTTTGAACGCTCGAACGCGGCCACGGCCTGTGCGGATGCGGGCGGCACGATGCGGGACGGAGTGTGCTGGAATGAGTGACGACAGAATTTGCGTGGGCTCCATCGGCGGCGCCTATGGCGTGCAGGGCGAAGTGCGGGTCAAATCGTTCTGCGCCACGCCAGAAGACATCGAAACCTACACCCCGCTGACCACCGAAGACGGCAGCCGCAGCTTTGCGCTGGCCATCCTGCGGCCCATCAAGAACGGGTTTGCCGCGCGCATTGCCGAAGTCGCCACCAAGGAAGATGCGGACGCGCTCAAGGGGACGCAGCTGTTTGCCCGGCGCGATCAACTGCCAAGCCTGCCAGATGATGAATATTACTACACCGATCTCGTCGGGCTCGAGGTGTTCGACACAGGCGGCGCGCCTCTGGGTCGTGTGAAATCCGTGCAGAACCACGGCGCGAGCGATCTTTTGGAGGTGCACGCGCCGGGGGCAACCGCCACCGTCCTGCTGCCCTTTACCCAGGCGGCTGTTCCAACGGTCGACCTTGCCGCGCGGCGCATCGTGGCCGACCCGCCCGAAGGACTGTTCTGACGCCTTTCGCATCGGCAGCCAGTCCCGGTATGCAAGATCGCGCGCGACATATGGCAATCACCACCGTCCAAAAGCACTCAATTGTTCAGAGCGTTACCGCACCGGATGTGCGCGCGTTTCATGCGCGCAGATGCTGCTTTACAAGTGACCGTGCCGTCGCAATGAACCGCGTGTTGCGCGCCTCGGACCCGTCTTCGCCCATGCGATCCATGATCCAGCCGACATAGGTCAGGGCGCGCAGCATCATGAAGAGGGCAAGCGCGTCCGTATTGATCGCCCGCTGGCTTTGATATCCCGAGATGCACGCCGCGGCGAGGTCATCGAAATCCGGCTCGGCGCGGTTCTTGAACAGGAACGTTGCCAGATCGAAAATCCGAAACCCCCAACCGCCATCGTCAAAATCGATCATCTGAACGCGGTCCCCGTCCAGTATCAGGTTCTCGCGCACAAGATCCGCGTGGATCAGACCATAGTCGAGCGTATCCTCCATCTCGGACAGTTGCCGCGTCGCATGATCACGCGCCGTTTCAAAGAGAGCCTTGTCCTCTGGCGTCAGCGCCGGATTGTCCCAGAACCGTCCCCAAACCGGCTGCTCCCCCAGCAGTCCGTGCCGATCCCACGACCACCTGTCGAACCCTGCGGGCGGGGTCCAGGCATCCGAAAGCGCATGCAGACGGGCCATCTCCACGCCCACCTGATGGAACACGGCCTGGCGGTTTGCCAGATCAAGGGGTTTGCCCGTTGCGCCCAATGGCCCTCCCGGCAGCCAAGAGAGCACGTCGATTTGCGCGCCCTCCACGCGGTGCAGAAACCCACCATCCAACGCGGCGATGGGGGCGGGCACATGCAGCCCGCCCGCGGACAGAGCGCCCATCCACGCAAGCTCCGACGTCAGCTCTGCATCACTGCGAAATGCACGCCGGTGTATCCGCAACGCAAAATCGCGCCCGTCATCTGTGCTGACTTTGAACACGTGGTTTTCGCGGGTCGCCACCAGAGACCATTGCGCGTCTTCAAGCCCCCAGAGCCGCAATGCCGTGGGCACCATGGCGCTCACGCGTTCAGGTCCACTTCGGTCAGAACGTCATCGAGCGTATCAAACAGCAGATCGGCATGCGCACGCGAAAACGGCATCGGCGGCCGGATCTTGAGCGTGTTTTTGTGCCGCCCCAACTTGGAATGGATGATCCCGCGGTGGCGCATGGCATTGATGACGCGGTCGGTAAACTGCGTTGCAGGCGCCTTTGTCTGATGATCCAGAACCATTTCCGCACCAAATATCAGGCCCGAGCCGCGTACGTCCCCGATGCAGCCATGTTTCCGGCGCAATGCGTCCATGCGTTCCCGCGCATAGGCCCCCACATCGCGCGCATTCTCGATCAGGTTTTGCTCTTCGATTTCTTCCAAAACCGCCATGGCCGCCGCGCAGGACACCGGGTTGCCGCCGAACGTATTGAAGTAGCGATATCCTTTGCGAAACGTCGCAAGGATTTCGGCACGGGTCACTACGCCGCCCACCGGATGCCCGTTCGCCATGGGTTTTCCAAGGGTCATGACGTCCGGCACCACCCCCATTTTTTCATGCGCCCACATATGTGTGCCGGTGCGCCCGAACCCCGATTGCACCTCATCACAGATCAGAAGACCACCCGCCTTGCGCACCACATCCGCCACGGGTTTCAGCCAGCTATCCGGGTTGTCGGGGAAGCCTTCGTTCAGAAAATACGGACAGAACAGAAGGGCCGCAAAGCCGACGCCCGCATGTTCATGTTCCGCAATCTGCTCTGCAACGAGATCGGCAAATCGCGTGCCATCGGGGTCCGGGTGGCGATAGCTGTCGGGCGCTTCGACAAAACGGAAATACTGATCCAGACCGAAACCGACCGAGGGGGGGATGGAGCTTCCTGTTTGGCTGACGAGCGACGTGTTGCCATGATAGGTCGCATCGGTTGCGATGATACCCCGCTTGCCCGTCATCCCTTCGGCCATGCGCAGGGCGATGTCATTCGCCTCTGACCCGGTGCAGGTCATGATCGCGCAATCCAGCGAGGCGTCCATCGTCGCCGTCAGCTTTTCAATGTAGTCGAGAATGCCATCATGCAGGTAACGGGTGTGCGTGTTCAGCGTCGAAGCCTGACGGCAAATCGCCTCGACCACGCGGGGATTGCAATGGCCCACATGCGGCACGTTGTTGTAGCAATCCAGATATTTGCGCCCCGCTGCATCCCACAGCCAGACCCCCTCGCCTTTTACGATCTGCAGGGGGTCGTCATAGAAGGTCGAGACGTTTGGGCCCAAAAGGCGCGCCCTGTCCGTAACAATCTGCGAGAGTGTCCGCGTCATTGCTTCATCGCTTCGTGAATATGCCCCGAACGGGCGCCCCGTCCGCCCGGCATCCTACCCTTGCGGTGGGGCGGGTCAATTGCCGCGCATCGTTTGCGTGACCTGACGGGTTGGCAAGAGGCGAGCTATGGCGCGTTGAAATCATCCTCTGCACTCAATGTACGCGCAGCATCACAGAGCGGCGCTGCTGAGAACGCAGCGGACTTTTTTCGCATGTGCGATGGACGTTTGACGATAGCTTCTTTGCGGCTGTCGCCTTTGAGCAACCTACCTGCCGAGGCTAACGACGGTCCAACCGTCGCATCCGTGTCGCACCCCGCACCATCGCCCAGTGTATGCGCAAGCTGGGCAGAAACAGCAGAACAAAGCCAACGTAGTAGTAGACACCGATCATCAGCGGCACCCAAAGCACCGCACAGATCAAGCCAAGCCCACCGGTCAGCAGCAATGCCGTGTCCTGCGGTACGACCCGCAACAGCCACAGGTGCAGCAGCTTGCCGCCATCCAAGGGCTGCACCGGGATCATGTTCAGGATGAATAGCATCAGGTTGATTTCCGCCGCAACCTCCAGCCAGAAGATCACTTCGAACCGCGCCGCGTGAGCGGCAAAGAACGCGTCAATCGCCTCGTCCGACATGTCCATATTCGGAAAACTGGGCAAAAGGCCTGTTGCCAACAGCGACAGCGCCGCCCAAAGGGCCAGATTGACCAAAGGCCCCATCAGGACAATCAGTTCGGACGCATAGGCCCCGGCGCTGCGATGTTCGCAAAACCCGCCTCCGCCATGCAGCACGATGCGGTGCACCTTGATACCCTGCACATGCGCGCCCCACGCGTGGCCCAACTCGTGCAGAAAGATCGACACGACAAGAATGCCGAACATGCCGATGCCCCAGATCAGGTCAGTCGTCCCGCCGGTGAGACCCACAAACACCAGCAGCAGAAAGCCCATGCTGGGCATGACCTGCACCGGGATGCTCATCGGTCCGAATGCCGTAAAGAGCGGTTTTTCCTGTGTCATGTGCCCTTGCCTTTGCTGCGTCTGCTCCGTCACAAAGGGGCATACATGGTAAACAGAGCGAAATTATGGCCTCTCCCTCGATTGTAATCCTGACCGGTGCGGGCATCTCCGCGGAAAGCGGGCTGGGCACATTCCGTGACGAAGGCGGTTTGTGGGCGCAGCACCGGATCGAAGATGTGGCAACGCCCGAAGGGTTCGCGCGCAATCCGCAACTGGTCGTCGATTTCTACAATGCACGCCGCGCGCAAGCGGCCGAAGCGACCCCGAATGCGGCGCATGTGGCGCTGGCCCGGTTGGAGTCGGAACACAAGGGTGACGTGACCCTCGTGACGCAAAACGTCGATGATCTGCACGAAAAAGGCGGCCACCAATCGGTCATCCACATGCATGGCGCGCTGAATTCTGCGCTGTGCGGTGCGTGTGATCACCGGTGGCCTGCGCCGCTTGCCATGCAGGTGGGACAGACCTGTCCAAACTGCGACGCACCCGCAGCGCGCCCCGACATCGTCTGGTTTGGCGAGATCCCCTATCAGATGGAGCGGATCGAGGCGGCGCTGACCCGTGCGGATATATTTGTGGCGATTGGCACCTCCGGGAACGTCTACCCGGCGGCGGGCTTTGTGCAACTGGCCACCCATGTCGGCGCCCACACGGTCGAGATGAACCTTGATCCCGGTGAAAACGTATCGCTCTTTGCCGAAGCGCGCGCAGGCAAAGCGTCCGAGACGGTACCGGCGTGGGTGGACGAGGTGCTGCGCGCAGCACCCTGAAGACGATGCGCGACCACAATCGGGCCGCGCATCGCGGGCAGATCAGTTTGAGTGATTGCTGTGGTCGTGGTCGTCGTGGGTCCCGTGACCGCCATTTGCCCCCGCTTGAGGTTTGCGCGCGTTGTCGACGGGAATGGTGACCGTCACCTCGCCCGCCTGTTCGAACACAAGCGTCACGGTAATGTCGGCGTCCTGCTCCAGAGGGCCGGTCAGCCCCATGAGCATCACGTGATCGCCGCCCCGCACCATCTTGTGTTTTTCACCGGCAGGTAGCGGGATGCCGCCTTCGATCTCGGTCATTTGCATCACGCCATCACCGGTTTCGACATGGGTGTGCAACTCGACCCGTTTGGCCGCGTCAGTGGACGCCGACACAAGGCGATCATCCGTGTCGCCCGTATTGTGCAGTGTCATGAACGCGGCACCCGCTTTGGCCGAAGGGCTGGCCGCGCGGGCATAGGGGTCCATCACCATAATGTCCGCCGCAGCGGGAAGGGCCAGAAGGCTCGCCATCAACGTGGCGGAAAGGGAAAAGGAACGGGACATTGCGTCCTCCTGTCATGTTGGTCTGAATTTGGGAAAAGACTCAGAACAGAATGACAGGCGGCCCGCGTGCAGAAATGGTCAGCGGCAGCGGCACCACCTCCTGCGAACGGCCAAAATACTGTGGCACGGCGCGGGCCATGCCCTCTGCCCGCATCGCGGAACCGGCGGTGAGCAATGGTGCCACCAGATGCAGAATACAGTCCGGGCACAGGTGCGGTGCGTCCGTCGGCTCGCCATCAGCGTCAAGGTACAGGACCGAAACGCCATGCCCCGAACAGATCACCACATGATCCACCGCAGGGGCGGCACCACGGGCCGACGCGGACCCGATGCTGGTGGCCAGCAGGGTCATCGTCAGCAAAAGGTGGAGCATCACGCGCGGCATATGCGACACGTATGCAACTCGGACGCCATCCACAACGCGACAAAACGCAAAACCCCGCCCGCAGAGACTGCGAACGGGGCTGTAAAACATGCAAGGCTTTGGATCAGGCTGCGGCTTGCGCCTTGGCGATCTCTTTTTTGACCTTGCGCGCGCGATCGGACAGTTCGACGTCCTTGGCCTTGGCCAGGTACGCGTCCAGACCACCGCGGTGATCAACCGACCGCAACGCCGCCGCCGAGATGCGCAGCTTGATGCCGCGGCCCAGTGTTTCGGACTGCAGGGTCACATCGTTCAGGTTCGGCAGGAAACGCCGCTTGGTCTTGTTGTTGGCATGGCTGACATTGTTGCCAGACATCGGGCCTTTGCCGGTCAGTTCGCACACACGCGACATGGGGTCATCCTCTTATCCATCGTGCCATCCCAAGAGACATCAGGTGCCTCCGAAACGACAGCAGCACCGCACATCACGCGGCGCTGGCGAAAATCGTCTGCGGGCAATAGGGGGAATCGCGCAGCCCGTCAAGGCACGCAGGCCAACTATCCGCGCAAAAAGGCCAGCATATCCGCGGCAGCGGCACCGGGGTCCCGTGTGCCTTGCGCCACGGCCTTGGCCAGCGTCTCCATATGCGCCCGTGCCATGGGCCGGTCCAGTTGCGCCAGAAGCGCGGTTTTGACGTCCGCTTCGAACCAGTATTGCGCTTGCGCCGCGCGGGTTCCGTCAAAATGACCGTGCACGCGCCGCCACGTGTGCAGCGCCTGCATCTCGTCCCACGCGGCGGCAATGCCCGCTTCCTCCAGCGCCGAAACCATCATCGCCTTGGGGAACCCGTCCGGGTCCTGCACGCGCTTGCGCAACAGCCGCAACGCCCCGGCATAGTCGGCACAGGTCCGGGTCGCGGCGGGTTTGAGATCACCGTCGGCCTTGTTGATCAGGATCATGTCGGCCATCTCCATGATGCCGCGCTTGACCCCCTGCAATTCGTCCCCGCCCGCCGGCGCCAGCAACAGCAGGAACAGGTCCGCCATCTGCGCCACTTGCGTCTCCGACTGCCCCACGCCGACCGTTTCGATCAGCACGACGTCGAACCCCGCGCCCTCGCACAGGCGCACGGCCTCCCGGGTGCGGCGCGCGACACCGCCCAGATGCGTCTGGCTGGGTGAGGGGCGGATGAACGCGCCCGGCGCGCGGCTCAACCGGTCCATCCGCGTCTTGTCCCCGAGGATCGATCCACCAGAGCGCGCGGAGCTTGGATCGACGGCCAACACTGCCACCTTCAGGTCACGCGCGGTCAGCATCATGCCAAACGCTTCGATAAAGGTGGATTTGCCGACGCCCGGCGTGCCCGACAACCCGATGCGCAGGGCCTGCCTGTCCTGCGGCAGCGCGTTCAGCAAATCCGTCGTCTGCGCCCGGTGGTCGTCACGGCTGCTTTCGACAAGTGTGATGCCACGCGCCAGCGCGCGCCGTTCGCCCGCCGCAATACGCTGTGCCAGTTCGTCTGTGTCCATAACCCGAGCCATGCGCATGTTCTGCGGAGCGGCGCGGCAAATGTCCAGAGTTGGCGCAGACGCAGGCTTGGGTCATAACGCCGTCATGACGCCCCCGACACGCCTCCCCATTGATGACATCCTGCCAGAACTGATGGCTGTGCTGGCGCGTGATCGGCGGGCCGTGTTGCAAGCGCCACCGGGGGCGGGCAAGACAACGCGCGTGCCACTGGCCCTGCACGCCGCGGGTCTTACGCGCGGCAAGATCGTGATGCTGGAGCCGCGCCGCCTGGCCGCGCGCGCCGCAGCCGACCGCATGGCCGCAAGCCTGGGTGAGGCAGTGGGCCAAACCGTCGGCTACCGGATCCGGGGCGAGGCCAAAGTGTCCGCGGACACATGCATCGAAGTCGTGACCGAAGGCATCCTGACCCGCATGCTGCAATCTGACCCGGAATTGCCGGGCGTCAGTGCCGTGATTTTCGATGAATTTCACGAACGCTCGCTCAATGCGGACCTTGGTCTTGCCCTGTGCCTCGAGGTGCGCGAAGCGCTGCGGGACGACCTGCTCTTGCTGGCCATGTCCGCCACATTGGACGCCGCCCCGGTCGCGGACATCATGCAGGCAGAGATCATCACGTCCGAAGGCAAGTCCTTTGAGGTCACGCCCCGCTGGCTCGACGCACCAGTCGCGAAACAGACCCGTTTCGAGGCCGCGATGGTGGACCTGATTGCACGCGCGGCGACAGAGGCGGAGGGCGGCATATTGGCCTTTCTGCCCGGCGAAGGTGAAATTCGCCGGGTCGAGGCGCAGCTGGCCGGGCGCCTGCCCGCAGGCTGCGCGGTGCAGCCGCTCTTTGGCGCGATGGACTTCAAGGCGCAACGCGCAGCCGTCACCCCGTCCGCCGCGCGCAAGGTGGTGCTGGCCACGTCCATTGCCGAAACCTCTCTGACGATCCCGGACATCCGGATTGTGGTTGATGGCGGGCGGTCGCGGCGCGCCGTGTTTGACCCGTCCTCGGGCATGTCCCGGCTGATCACGGAACGGGTCACGCGCGCCGAGGCGGTCCAGCGCGCGGGGCGCGCGGGACGGGTTGCACCGGGCGTGTGTTTCAAACTCTGGACCAAGGGGGAGGACGGCGCGCTGGCGGCGTTTCCGCCGCCGGAAATCGAGGCGGGCGACCTGGCGGGCTTTGCACTGGAATTGGCGCTGTGGGGGGGATCGGAACGCGACATGCGCTTTGTGACGCCGCCCCATGCCGGGCGGCTTGCCGAGGCGCGCAGCCTTCTGCGCATGCTGGGTGGGCTTGATGGCGATGACCGGATCACGCCGCACGGCCGCGCGCTTGCGCGTGCGCCATTGCATCCACGCTTGGCGCATATGCTGGAACGCGGGGGCGCGGGGGCTGCAACACTTGCCGCCCTGCTGGCCGAACGCGATCCGCTGCGCGGGCGCGGCGTCGACCTGTCCCTGCGCTTGCGCGCACTGGATCGACCCGGCGATTTTGGCGAGGCGGTACACCGCGGCGCCGTGTCCCGCATCAAGGCCGAGGCCAAGCGGTTGGCGCGGGGTCGCCCCGCCTCGGACCTTGGTCCAGCTGCATTGGCGGCGCTGGCCTATCCCGATCGCGTGGGACTGCGCCGCAAGGGAGACGCCCCGCGATTTGTGTTGTCCGGCGGCAAGGGTGCGGTGATGCCCGAAGGCGACGCGTTGGCCGGGCAACGATTGATCGTGGCAACCGACCTTGATGGCAACCCGCGCGAGGCGCGAATCCGGCAGGCGGCGGTCTTGAGCGATGCGGAACTGGAAGAGGTGTTTGGTGATCAGATCACATGGCGCGATACCTGCACCTGGTCGCGCAGGGACGCCCGCGTGACGGCGCGCAGGCAACGCTGCTTTGGCGCGTTGGTGCTGGAGGATCGCGCATGGAAGGACGCGCCTGATGCGGCGCTGGCACACGCAATGCTGGAGGGGGTTCGCCAGTTGGGACTGCGCCCGTCCAAGGGTGCCGCCCGATTGATGGCGCGCGCCGCTTTGATGGATGACACGTTTCCCGACATCTCGGAACCGGCGCTGATGGAGACTTTGGAGGACTGGCTGTTGCCATACCTCACAGGCGTGCGCAGTGCCGCAGACTGGAAAGGGTACGACATCCGACCCGCGCTTGAGGCGTATCTGGGCTGGGACAACATGCAGAGGCTGGAGCGTGCGGTGCCGGCGGCCTTTGTCACACCGCTTGGCCGCAAGGTGCCCATCGACTATGACGCCGAACGGCCCGGTATTGCGGTGCGGTTGCAGGAAATGTTCGGCGTGACAGAGCATCCAAGCGTCGGCGCCCATCCGTTGCAGATCACGCTCCTGTCGCCCGCGCAGCGCCCGGTGCAGGTGACCGCCGACCTGCCGGGGTTCTGGGCCAACAGCTATGCGGATGTGCGCAAGGACATGCGCGGGCAATACCCGAAACATCCATGGCCCGAAGACCCGACACAGGCCGACCCGACCCTGCGCGCCAAACCACGTAGATAGATGCAATTACCGCAGTGCGCGGAATGAAACGGTTCGGGCCAGAAGCCGCCGTGTAACGGCGGACGAACTTGACCGCGCGGATCAGAACCGCGCGTCGATATCCGATGGATCGAGCCCGGGCGGCCCGGCACCGGCGGCCTCGGCGTCCTTGATCAACCCCCGCATACGTGCGGTCAGCGGGGCCTGACGACCGTGGCGCTGCGCGAGATCGAGTATGACCCCTTGCAGCGCGTCAATCTCGGTCGGACGGCGATGGGTCAGATCCTCCCACATGGATGAGCGGGCCGTGGCGTCAATGGTCAGCATCTGGGCCGCGATGCGCCGAAAGAGCGGGGTAGGCAGGCGGAGAATGTGGGGGATGAGCCACGGCGGCGCAGCTGCGGATTTCGCAGGCGTGATCCCGGCCACGCGCAAGATGCGCAGCGCTTCGGCCATCTGTGCGGCCATCACGCGGCGCCAGCGGCGGTCCTGCAGCTGGGTCAGAAGCGGCAGATCCGACAGCGCGTTCACGGCGTTGCCGAGGTTCAGCACCAGCTTGCCCCATTGCACGGCCTCAATCCGGTCGGTCTGCACCCATCTGAGGCCCTGGCAGTCCAGATCCGGCAGCGGGCCCGCTTCGACCATGATGTCCCCGGACGTGCCACGGTGAAAATGTCCGCGCCCGCGTGACACCACATTGAACGGCACCATGGCGGCACGGACATCGGCAGAGGGCAACGCGCGACGCAAAATGTCCGCATTGCCGACGCCGTTTTGCAGGCTGATGACCTGCGCCTGTGGCGCGTGATCCCGGATCAGCTGCGCCATCGTTTGCGTGTCGCCGGATTTGACACAGACGAGGACGACGTCCGCACCCTCAAGCGCCGTGGCCGGGTCATCCGTGGCGGCGACGTCCCTCTGCGTGATGTCCACGGCACCGTAATCCGTGACGCGCAGGGCATGGCGGGCAAGCGCCTCGCAGAGGCGCGCGCGCGCCAAAAGCCGGACGTCATGCCCCCCCGCATGAAGCAGGCCGCCCACAAAGCAGCCAATGCTGCCCGCACCGGCCACCGCGATGCGGGGACGCGACATCCTAGCGCCCCAGGCACCAGCGCATGATCGCCTTTTGCGCATGCAAACGGTTTTCCGCCTCGTCAAAGATGACGGAATGGGGACCGTCCATGACCTCGGACGTGGCTTCGTCGTCGCGGTGCGCAGGCAGGCAATGCATGAACAGGCTGTCGGGTTTGGCCGCAGACATCAGGTCCGCGTTGACCTGATAACCGCGCAGCTGGTTGTGCCGTCGTTCACGGGCCGATTGCGGATCGTGCATGCTGACCCAGGTGTCGGTGACCACGAGGTCCGCGCCCTGCACCGCTTCGTGCGGGTCGCGCACGGTGGTGTAGAGCCCGTCCAGCGCACGTTCGGGATCAAGGGGTTCGGGGCCGGTGAAGACCAGATCGAACTCGAATTGTTTGGCGGCATGGGCAAAGCTGGCAAACACGTTGTTGCCATCGCCGGACCAGACGACCTTCTTGCCCTTGATCGGGCCGCGGTGTTCTTCGAAGGTCATGACATCGGCCATGATCTGGCACGGGTGCGTGCGGTTCGTCAGCCCGTTGATCACAGGCACGGTGGCGTGCTCCGCCATCTCAAGCAACGTCGCTTCTTCGAAGGTGCGGATCATGATCAGGTCGACATAGCGGCTGAGCACGCGGGCGGTGTCGGCGATGGTCTCACCATGGCCAAGCTGCATGTCGGTCCCGGACAGGACCATCGTCTGGCCGCCCATCTGGCGCACACCGACGTCAAAGCTGACCCGGGTGCGGGTGGAGGGTTTTTCAAAGATCAGAGCGACCATGTGCCCAGCCAGCGGTTGGTCTGCGTCGGGTGTGCCCTTGGGCAAACCGGTGCGGGCCTGTTTCATGGCATGGGCGTTGTCCATGATCGACCGCAGGTCAGCCTGCTCCGTGGTGTGAATGTCGAGGAAATGGGTCATATCAAGTCTCCTTGTGGAGAGACCCGAGGGCGCTGCCCCCGGACCCCCGGAGTTTATCTGGCGAGATGAAAAGGGATCAGGATGTGAGTGAACCTGCCGCTGCGTCCAGACGGTCCACGGCTTGAGCGATTTCGTCATCCGTGATGGTAAGGGGTGGCAAAAGTCGGATCACGTTATCCGCGGCCGGCACGGTCAGGACTTCCTGTGCGTAGCCGGCATTGACCACGTCGATATTCGCGGTCTTGCATTTGATACCAAGCATCAGGCCCGCGCCACGCACGGCCTCAAACACGTCCGGGTGCGCGGCAATCAGGCCTTCGAGTTTTTGACGCAGGAGGCCTGCCTTGCGGTTCACCTCTGCCAGAAAATCCGGGTCGCTCACGATATCCATGACGGTACTGCCCACAGCACAGCCCAGAGGGTTGCCGCCATAGGTCGAGCCGTGCGTGCCTGCGGTCATGCCGGATGCGGCGTCTTCGGTGGCGAGGACCGCGCCGAGGGGAAAGCCGCCGCCGATGCCTTTGGCGACCATCATGATATCTGGCGTGATCCCGGCCCATTCGTGGGCAAAGAGCTTACCGGTGCGGGCGACGCCGCATTGCACTTCGTCAAGGATCAGCAGGATGCCCTTGTCATTGCAGAGATCGCGCAGGCCCTTGAGGCATTGGTCCGGCACCGGCACGATGCCGCCTTCGCCTTGAACCGGTTCGATCAGGATCGCGGCCGTGGTGTCGGTTATGGCAGCATCCAGCGCGTCATGATCGCCGAAGGGCAGATGTGTGAAACCGGGCAGCAGGGGGCCGAAGCCCTTGGTCATCTTCTCCGATCCCGCCGCAGCGATCCCGGCGGAGGATCGGCCGTGGAAACTGCCCGAAAAGGTGATGATGTCGACCTTGTCCACCTCGCCTTTGTCGTACCAGTATTTGCGCGCCATTTTCACCGCCAGCTCGCAGGCCTCGGTGCCGGAGTTGGTGAAAAACACGGTGTCGGCAAAGGTGGTTGCGACAAGCTTGTCGGCCAACGCCTCTTGCGCGGGGATCCGGTAGAGGTTGGACGTATGCCAGAGTGCCCCCGCCTGTTCGGTCAGCGCAGCCGTCAGGGCGGGGTGGGCATGTCCCAGGGCATTGACGGCAATACCGGCCCCGAGATCAAGGAAACGTCGCCCATCCGCCTCGATCAGCCAGGACCCTGTGCCTTTGACAAAGCTCAGGGGCGCGCGGTTGTAGGTCGGGAGAACGGACGTGATCATTTTGGATCATCCTTAGAATAAAGAGGCCGTAACAAACTCAGACCGAATTGGTGCCTGAGGGCTGGGCCGTGGTCAACAGGGATAGAGAGGGGGATGTGCACAAGGCACGCATGATCGACGCCGCAACGGAGCGGCGGGGTCAAACGGGTCGTCGGAGGCGATACGTAGCGATCATGCGGGCGGCCTAGCGCATCATGTCGCCCGATGCCAGCCCTTTGTCACTTGCAGGCATCCCGACAAAGGCGCATGGGGTCTTTCATGCACACCCCGCGACCGCAGAACCCGGCACTGGCCGCATTACTGATCCTGATCGCATCGGCGTTCATCGCGGCCACGACACTGATCGCGAAAGCACTTGGCACGAACGCGCCGGGACCGGCATTACATCCCTTCCAGATCACCTTTGGCCGGTTCCTGTTTGCATTTGTCAGTTTTGCAATTGTGGCATTGATCCTGCGCCCGCGGATCACGCGACCGCAACTGGGTCTGCACATCCTGCGGACGATGAGCGGTGCGGTGGGTGTCACGCTGATGTTTGCGTCCGTGGCCTACATACCGCTTGCCGATGCCACGGCGATTTCGTTTCTGAACCCGGTGTTCGGGATGATCCTTGCGATCCCGCTTTTAGGGGAAAAGGTCGGCAAGTGGCGCTGGCTTGCCGCCGCCATTGCCCTGAGCGGTGCGATGATCCTGTTGCGCCCAACACCGCAGAGCTTTCAGCCCGCAGCGCTTCTCGCACTGGGCGCGGCGCTTGTGCTCGGGTTCGAGCTGAGCATCATCAAGAAGCTGACCGGGCGCGAAGGGCCGTTTTCGATCCTGATCGTCAACAACGCGTTGGGTGTGATCATTGCAGGCTGCGCCGTGGTGTGGGTCTGGCAAGCGCCCACGGGGGCGCAGTGGGCGCTCATGGCCGGTGTGGGCTGTGCGATGGCTGTGGCGCAGGCCTGTTTCGTGAACGCCATGGCGCGGGCGGATGCCAGCTATGTCGCGCCGTTCAGCTATGCCACGCTGATCTTTGCCGCGCTCTATGATGTCCTCTTTTACGCGGTGTTCCCCGATACGGTGACATTGATCGGGGCCGGGATCATCATTGCCGGGGCGGCGCTTCTGGCCTGGCGCGAGGGGCGGCAGCGTCAGGCGCGCCAGCCCTTGTAACTTTGGGCTGCGTGGCTAGAATAGTAGGCTGACACGGAATTATAAGGCGGCCCGCATTTCGGGGGCCGCTTTTTAGCTAAGGTAGACCCCTGCATGTCCTGGACCGATGAGCGCGTAGAACTGCTGAAAAAGATGTGGGGCGAAGGTCAGTCGGCCAGCCAGATCGCCAAGGAGCTGGGCGGTGTGACCCGCAACGCGGTGATCGGCAAGGTGCACCGTTTGGGCCTGTCGAACCGCGCAGGTGGCGGCGGTGCAAGCACGGCAAAGGCAGATGCCAAGCCCAAGGCCGCCCCCAAGGCGGAAGCAAAGCCGAAGGCGCCAAAACCCGAGCCGAAGGTTGCACCCGAACCTGCGCTTGAAACAAAGGCCGTGGTGCCCGCGCGCAAGCAGATTATACCCGCAGGCCAGCCACTGCCGCCGCAGCCGTCGGCCAATGAGATCAGCCCCGAAGCCTTGGCCAAGGTCAGCGAGATCGAGAAGAAGGCCAAGCGGATCAGCTTGATGGAGTTGACGGAGCGAACCTGCAAATGGCCGGTGGGAGATCCGGCGACGGACGACTTCTGGTTCTGCGGCCTGCCGGTGCAACAAGGCAAGCCATATTGCGAGGCGCATGTCGGCGTGGCGTTCCAGCCGATGTCCTCACGACGCGATCGCCGCCGCTGATCCAAAAGACCCTTCGGGACATCTTTTGTTGGATGGGGGCTCTGCCCCCAAACCCCCGTGGTATTTTCGGCCAAGAGAAGGGCAGAAAGCGGCGACTGTCGCAGATGCGCGTTTGAAGCTTTCCAGGCCTTTATGTCTGATTTGATCTGCGCCGGTGGCACATGCGCATTGGACGGCAGGCGGATCGGGGTGATTGCCGTTTTGCCCTGAAAACATGTCCACGCTGTCCCGCGCGTCTGCTTCGGCAGGACAGACGTTTTATCTTTTTGTGCATGTGCTTTCGGTAGGAACATTTCGAGGGATGATATGCGTACACAGTGCGGGTGGCGCAGTGCATGCTGCGGCCAACGCAGGTTTTGAGGATTCGTTTGTCGGGGGCACTGCGCGAGCAGTTGCAGTGCCTGGTGGGCAAGGGTGTGGGTTTGTTGCCTGGTCCTTGTGGGCTTACTGCGGCATAGGCAGCCTCCGGGGCAAGCAAAGGCGGCGGCGCACATTAGCGAACATGCCAAATCTGCCGTGAAACATACTCCAACGCAGGTGTGAGTTGTGCGCCGCGCCCGGCCATGACAGGAAGGCGCGAACCAATCTTTGACGACCGGAATACAGAATGACACCCTCTTCCCGACATCGCACTGCTGACGTGCTGGCCCAACGTCTGTTTGATGCAGGTTGCCGACTGGCCTTTGGGATGCCTGGCGGTGAGGTGTTGACCATCGTTGACGCGCTGGAACGTGCCGGCATTCGATTTGTTCTGTGCAAGCACGAGAATGCAGCGGCCTTCATGGCGGAAGGGGCATGGCACCGGACCGGTGCGCCCGGCATTCTCGTGGCGACCGTCGGCCCGGGCGCGCTCAACGGGGTGAATGCGGTGGCCAACGCGCATCAGGACCGCGTGCCGTTGATCGTGCTGGCCGGCTGCGTTGATGCCGATGAGGCGCAGACCTACACCCATCAGGTGCTCGATCAGACCCAGGTGTTCCGCCCGATCACAAAGGCGTCGTTCACGCTCAACACCGGCGCAGCCTGCGTGATTGCGGACAAGGCTGTTGGCATCGCCACCGAAGGGCGGCCCGGTCCTGTTCATATTGACGTGCCGATCACGGTGGCCGTTGCCCCTGCTGCGCGGACGATCCCCGCGCGGCGCGCGGATGCGGCCCCGCTGGTGCCCGCCCCGGAAACACTGGCACAGATGCGCGCGCATCTGGCACGGGCCGAACGGCCGATCCTGATCGTCGGTGTCGACGCCCTGAACCAGGGATTTGACACACGCCGGGTGGACATGTCCGAGGCATTGCAGCGCTTTGTCGAGGCGTTTGGCGTGCCGGTGATCACGACATACAAGGCCAAGGGTCTATTGCCCGAAGATCATGCGCACGCTCTTGGCGGCGCGGGTCTGTCGCCGAAGGCCGACGGCATCCTGTTGCCTCTCGTGCAGAAGGCGGACCTGATTATTGGCCTTGGCTATGACCCGATTGAAATGCGCACCGGGTGGCGCGACTTCTACTATCCCGGCATCCAGACGATGATCGACATCACCGCCGAACCCAACCACCACTATATGCATCAGGCGACGATCAATGTGGTGGCCGATTGCGCGGCGACCCTGGCCGCGATGTCGGATGGCGTGACGCCGCGCGAGACATGGACCGACGGCGAAGCGGCGCAAGCGCGCACCGCATTGCGCGCGGCCTTTCCCCGCGATGACACGTGGGGTCCGGCGGCGGTCATTGATACCTGCCGCACAGTATTGCCGCGCGACACGCTGGCCACCGCCGACAGCGGTGCGCACCGCATTCTGCTCAGCCAGATGTGGGAATGCTATGCGCCACGCGGGCTCATGCAATCCTCGGCCCTGTGTACCATGGGCTGCGCCATTCCTCTCGCGATGGGGGCACAGGTGGCGGAACCGGACCGAACGGTCGTCAGCTTTTCCGGCGATGCCGGGTTCCTGATGGTCGCGGGAGAGCTTTCGACGGCAGCGGAGCTGGGCCTGCGGACGATCTTTGTGGTTTTTGTAGACGCGTCACTGGCCCTGATCGAGTTGAAACAGCGGCAACGGCAGTTGAAGAACGCGGGCGTCGATTTCGGGCATCACGACTTTGCCGCCATGGGGCGCGCCTTTGGCGGTGCAGGCCATACGGTGACCACGCGCAACGAACTGACCGCCGCCCTTGAAGCGGCGCAATCCGCGGATACGTTCACGGTCATCGCCGCAGTGATCGACCGAGGGGCCTATGACGGACGCATCTGAACCGCGCGGAGCGCTTGAGGGTCTGTACGTCCTCGACCTCAGCCGTATTCTCGCCGGACCGACGGCGACGCAGCTGCTGGGAGACATGGGTGCCACGGTGATCAAGGTGGAAAACCCGAAGACGGGCGGCGATGACACGCGCGGATGGGGTCCGAACTATGCCAAGGGCCGCGACGGGCAACCCACTGATCTGTCGGCGTATTTCATGTCCGCGAACCGGAACAAGCAATCCATCGCCGTGGATATCAGCACGGATGACGGCCAGGACATCGTACGCCAGCTTGCGGCCCGTGCGGATGTCGTGATCGAAAATTACAAACCCGGCGGGCTGGAGAAATACGGGCTGGACCATGCCACGCTGCTCGCCGCGCATCCGGCTCTGGTCTATTGCTCCATCTCCGGGTTCGGTCAGACGGGCCCCAATCGTGCACAGCCCGGATATGACCTGATGGCGCAGGGCTATGGCGGGATCATGTCACTGACGGGTGAGCCGGACGGCACCCCGATGAAGGTCGGTGTCGGCATTGCGGACGTGATGTGCGGGATGTACGCAACCATCGGTATTCTGGCGGCACTCCGGCACCGCGACGCCACCGGAGAAGGCCAGCACATCGACCTCAGCCTGGTGGACGCACAGATGGCCTGGCTGATCAACGAAGGGTGCAATTTCCTGACCAGCGGGAAGATCCCGGAACGCCGGGGCAATGCGCATCCCAACATCGTGCCCTATGACGCGTTCGAATGCAGCGATGGGCACCTTCTGGTCGCGGTTGGCAATGACAGCCAGTTCGTCCGGTTCTGCGACGTGATCGGTGCGCCGGACCTCGGCGCAGATCCCGCCTTTGCCACGAACCTCAAGCGGATCGAGAATCGCGAGGCGTTGATCCCCCTGCTGGCCGAGCGGGTGCGCTTGATTGCCAAGGATGACCTGCTTGCGCGGTTGCGCGCGGCCAAGGTGCCGGGCGGCCCGATCCACACGGTGGCCGAGGCGCTTGGGTCGGATCAGGCACAGGCCCGCGGCACGGTCGTGGAGGTGCCGCGCGATGATGTGGCGGACGGACATGTCAAATTGCTGGCGAATCCCCTGAAATTCTCCCGAACACCAGTACGTTACACCCGCCCTCCGCCCCGTTTCGGGCAGGATACCGACGCCGTTCTTGAAACATTAAGGCCGGCTCGCGACGATACCTGACACCGTGTCGCAGGCTGATGAGCCGGTTTTTGCCGCTTTGCAGCATCCATGCTGAAATTTTGCTCACGCAAAGCCTGAAAAAACATCACGCTTGCGTGTGAGATGTCCCATAACACTGCAAAAGTGTAAGAGATGCGATACATCCTCTGAGACTATGGACCGCGTGAAAGGTATGCGTTCGATGATGTATGATATTTGCCAATCGCCCGTCAGCTTGGACGATCCGGCACTCGTTGACGAGTGGAATGGCATGATCCGCGCCTTCATGGCGCATGGAACAGCCACGCCGAACCACCTTGGCGCAGTTCTGTCCGGCGCGCCGGACTTTGCGATGGGGTTTGCGGCCAAAGGGTTGTTCTGTCTGATGATGGGACGCAAGGAAATGGTTGGCACCGCGCATGAAGCGGGCCGGGCCGCTGTCGCCGCATTGGCAACGGCGGGTGGTTCGACCCGGGAACGCCTTTGGGTGCGGGCCCTTGGCGAATGGCTTGATGGCCGCCCCTCTGGCGCGATTGCCGCGATGGAGCGGGTCTTGGCCGAACACCCCACCGACACGATCTCCGCAAAGGTGAGCCACGCGATCCGATTCATCCTCGGGGATGGGCATGGCATGCGCCGCTCTATCGAAAACGTACTCGACGCTCACAAAGGCCACGCGCTCGAAGGATATGTGCACGGATGTCACGCCTTTACGCTCGAGGAAACGGGCGATTACGACGGGGCGGAGGCTGCGGGCCTGCGCGGGCTGCAATTGGCGGGTGATGATGCCTGGGGTCTGCACGCCGTGGCGCACGTGTATGACATGACAGCGCGTCCCGACGCCGGGATTTCCCTGATCGAGAACAACGTATCCGCCTGGGATCACTGCAACAATTTCCGCTACCACGTGTGGTGGCACAAGGCGCTGCTGCATCTCGACCGCGGGGAGAACGACATTGTTCTCGCGCTGTATGACCAACAGATCCGCGCCGACAAAACCGATGATTACCGCGATATCGCAAACGCCACATCTTTGCTGATGCGTCTGGAGCTGGAAGGCACCGCCGTTGGCGACCGCTGGACCGAACTGGCGGATTTTGCGCAGAACCGGACCGATGATGGCTGTGTCGTCTTTGCCGATCTGCACTATCAACTGGCACTCGGGGCCGCAGGCCGGACCGATGCGCAGGATGCGATGACCGCCCGCTTTGCCGTCGATGCCGCACGGCAGGGCGAGATGCCCGCGCGCGTCGCCGATCCGGGCAAGGCAGCGCTGGCCGGACTGAATGCTTTTGCCGAAGGTCGCTATGACGTGGCGTTCCAGAACCTTGCCGCGGCGCGTCCCACGATGCAAACCATCGGCGGCAGCCACGCACAGCGTGACGTGTTCGAACGCATGACGATCGACGCGGGCCTGCGTGCCGGTCTGGTCGACGCGACAGAAGCGTTGATCGAAGAGCGCATCGCGCAACGCGCCGGTGCCATCGACCGCTTTGCGGCCACGCGGTTGAACAGCATTTCAGACGCACGCCGTATCCCCGCACAGTGACAACCGCCTCTGTCGCACATGTGTAAAGTTCAGTAGACAGTTGCCATGACCTTTGCCGATCCAACTCAGTCTGCTGCGGCGCCCGCCGCAGCTGCCGCCGCTCCGAAGGCGCGGGTACGGGATATTCGCCTCGATTTCTTTCGTGGCCTGGCGATGTTCATCATCCTGTTTGCTCACACGCCTGGCAACTTTCTGACGTCCTGGATCCCTGCGCGCTTTGGATTTTCCGACGCAACCGAGATTTTCGTGTTCTGCTCCGGCATGGCGTCCGCCATCGCCTTTGGCGCCACGTTTGACCGCGCGGGTTTTGCCCTTGGCTGCGCGCGCGTAGTCTATCGCATCTGGCAGGTCTATTGGGCGCATGTCGGGCTGTTCTTTGCGACCGCGGCCATGCTGGCCTATCTCACCGACCTCGACATCACGACACGCAACTATTGGGGACAGCTGAACCTGTGGATGCTGTTTGTGGAGCATTCAGAGGGGCTTTGGGAAACGCCGGATATGATGTTCCGGTTCATGACCCTGCAATGGGTGCCGAACCTGTTTGATATCCTGCCGATGTATATGGTGATCCTCGCCTTGATGCCGGTGGTGATGTTCCTGTCGCGCATTCATCTGGGGCTTGTCGCGGCGCTCTGCGCCACGCTTTGGTTCTTTGGTCAGCGCGGGTTCATGGAGGCCCTCGGCCTGCCCTATTTCAACTTCACGGCCGAGCCGTGGGTGGGCAGCGACGACTGGCAACGCCGCTGGTTCCTCAATCCGTTCGGATGGCAACTTGTGTTCTTCACCGGCTTTGCCTTCATGCGGGGGTGGCTGCCAAAACCGCCTGTAAACGCGGTGCTGATCGGGATTGCCGCGTTTATCGTATTGGCCAATATCCCGTTGTCCAACATCGGCGTGCGCGAGTTCGGCTTCGAATGGGCCCGCGAGTGGCGGGCGGAGAACCGCCAGTGGATCTCCAAATCCGACTTCGGCCTGCTGCGCTATGTGCAGTTCCTGGCGCTGGCGTATCTTGCGTGGGTGTTGGCGGGCGACAAGGGCAACCGCCTGCGGACCAGCGCCGTGCATTTGGCCGCGCGCATCTGGGACCGGATCCTGACGATCGTCCTGAAGGTGGGTCAGCAATCGCTTGCCGTTTTTGTGGTGTCGATCTTTGTCGCCCGGTTCAATGGGTTTGCGATGGATATTTTGGGGCGCGACACTGGAACCGTTTTGGCCGTGAATGCGTTTGGCTGTGGGTGCCTGATCCTGACCGCGTATCTCGCCGGGTGGTTCAAGGCCGTTCCATGGAAGGCTCCGAGATGATCAAACGTCGCGCATTCCTCGCCTCTGTTGCGGCCCTTGCCGCAGCGCCACGCGCGTCGTGGGCGCAGGAAGAGCCGGGCATTCAGCTGGGCGACGCAACTGCCTTTACCCCGTCTGACGTGCCTGACATGGCGCGCGAGATGGCCACTCGCGCCTACAGCCCCCGCCCCCTCATCCCCGAGGCGTGGCGCAACCTGACCTATGACCAGTATCGCAAGATCTGGTTCGACAGCCGCAACGCGCTGTGGGAAGGGTCGGACGCGCCGCAGCGCGTGGATGTGTTCCCTCCGGGTCTCTACTTTCCACAGGCCATCCGGACCTATGTGGTCGAAGGCGATACGGCCCGCCCCATGACATTCGACATGAGCGTGTTCGACACCACGGACAAGTTCCCTGACGTGCCGATTGACGACACGTTGGGCTATTCCGGCTTGCGGTTGCGCACCGAATTGCGCCAGCCCGGCATCTACGAAGAATACGCCGTCTTTCAGGGCGCGAGCTATTTCCGTGGCATCGGCACCGGTGATATCTACGGCCTGTCCGCGCGGGGCCTCGCGCTCAAAACAGGCGATCCTTCGGGTGAGGAATTCCCCGACTTCACGCATTTCTGGCTCGAACGACCGGAACAGGGGGCGGACGCGATCGTGTTGCACGCCCTGCTCGACAGCCCGTCCTGCACAGGCGCGTACCGGTTCAAGATCATGCCCGGCCAGCCCTTGCGCATGGAAGTCGAGGCCGAGATTTTCGCGCGCGAAACGATGAAACACGTGGGCATTGCCCCGCTGACGTCGATGTTTCTCTTTGATGACACCGACCGCCAGCGCTTTGACGATTTCCGTCCCGCCGTACACGACAATGACGGGCTGATGATCCATAACGGCGCCGGTGAGGTGATCTGGCGACCGCTCGCCAACCCGCTGACACTGCAAATCAGCGCGTTCGGGGACAACAACCCGCGCGGCTTCGGCCTGATGCAACGGTCGCGGCAATTCGAGGATTTCAACGATCTCGAGGCGCTGTACCACCGCCGCCCCGGCCTCTGGGTCACCCCAGGCGAAGGATGGGGACGAGGTTCGGTTGCACTGGTGGAGATCCCTGCCGATCTGGAGATCTACGACAACATCGTTGCGTATTGGCGCCCTTCCGCGGACATCGTGGCGGGCACATCGCACAAGATGACCTACCGGCTCGACTGGGGTGCGGATCCCGCGCCCAAGGCGGCCATGCCCTTGCGCGTGCTCAACACCGCTGCGGGGGGGCGTCCCGAAGGCGGGCGTATCTTCACCATCGATTTCGAGGATGCGGATCACGTGCCCGAAGACCTCAGCAGGATCGACCGTCTTGTCAGGTCAAGCGCGGGCGAGGTGACCGAAGGTGTCATACAGCGCAACCCCGCCACAGGTGGGCCGCGTCTGGCGTTCACGTTCATGCCCGGCGACAACGACTGGGCCGAATTCCGCGCGCAGCTGCGCCTCGATGGCGCGCCGCTGTCCGAAGTCTGGCTTTATCGGTGGACGCGCACATGATGCACGACATGCCACCCCCCAGCCCGCTGGCCATGCCACCGCAGGATCTGCGGCGCGGCACGGACGCGGTGCACCCTGCACCGGCGGCGGTGCCCGGGTGGCGATTGGCGGTGTTTGTGCCCGCGGTCCTGGGCACGCTTGCGATGTTGTGGGGGTTGCACGTCCTGTTTGCGGCGAACGGAATCACGTGGCTGGAATACATGCTGCTGACCCTGATCGGCGCAACGTTCATCTGGGTCACGCTTGCCGTGTCGACCATCGGCGTCGGCGTGGCCAGCCGGCTCGACAACCCCGAAACACCCAGCCCTGGCGCGCCCATCGACGTGGCGCTCTTGGTCCCGATCTATAACGAAGTGCCCAGCGACGTGTTCGGCAACGCCGCCGCCATGTTGTCCGATCTTGCGCGGCAACGGGGCGGGCATCGCTACACCCTGTTTATCCTCAGCGACACCAGAGATAACGCCATCGCCGCGCAGGAATGGCAGGCCTTTGCCGCGCTGCGCCGCAATGCGCCGGACGGCATCGCCGTTCACTATCGTCGCCGCGATGAAAACATCGACAAGAAGGTCGGCAACCTGACACAATGGATCACCCACTGGGGTGGCGCGTTCGAAGCGATGCTGGTACTGGATGCCGACAGCCTCATGACAGGGCGCGCGATCGACCACCTTGCAGGCGCTTTGGCCGCAGATCCGCAGACCGGCCTGATCCAGACGTTCCCCCAGCTGATCGGGGCAGAGACACTGTTCGCCCGTATTCAACAGTTTTCGAACGTTGCATATGGATGGCTGCTGGCCGAAGGGCTTGCGCATTGGGCCCGCACGGAAGGCAATTACTGGGGTCACAATGCAATCATTCGCACCCGTGCCTTTGCGGCTTCGGCGGGCCTGCCACGTCTGCGCGGCCTTCTGGGCGAGGGCGATCTGATCCTCAGCCATGATTTCGTCGAAGCATCCCTGCTGCGGCGCGCAGGCTGGCGCGTCCGCTTCCTGCCCCGTGTCACCGGCAGTTTCGAAGAGGTTCCGGCCACACTCATTGATTACGTCCTGCGCGATGCGCGGTGGTGTCGGGGCAACTTGCAGCACTTGCGCCTGCTGACGACGCCCGGCCTGCACATCGTGAGCCGCTTTCACCTGTTCCAGGGTGCCGCGGCCTATCTGATGTCGCCCGCATGGTTTGTGTTGCTGGTGTTCTGGGCGCTGCTCGGCCGCGATGCACAGACCAACGTGATCACATATTTCAGCGAGACCAACCCGCTTTTCCCAAGCTGGCCGCCGCAAATGACCCATATCGACAGCGCGGTCTTCCTCGTCGTCATGTACGTGGTGTTGCTGCTGCCCAAGATCACCTGCGCCACGATCATCGCGGCCCAGCCCAAGGCGGTGCGCCGCTTTGGCGGGCGGCGCGTCTTTGCCAGTGCTGCCCTCACGGAACTGGCGCTTTCCATCGCCTATGCACCGATCCTGATGATCCAGCAGACAAAGGCCGTGCTGCGCAGCATCCTGGGACGTGGCGCAAAATGGGTGCCGCAATCGCGCGACAACCGCGGGTACCCGCTGCGCACGCTCATCACCTTCCACTGGGTTGAGACAGTGCTTGGACTGGCGCTGTTTGCGTTGTTGATTGCCGGGCTGGTCTCATGGTGGCTGGTGCCCATCGCGGCGAGCCTGCTGCTCGCCATTCCCCTGTCCGCGCTCAGCGCATACCGCCTGAGCCAGATCGACCTGAGCGGCCTGCGCCTCGACAGCCCGCTGACCTTGCGCGAACCGACCATCGTGTCCCGCGCCCGCTCCGCACGCGCGGACATCGCCGCCGAACTGTCCGCAGCAAAAATCGCTGCCGAATAAATCCGGCAGCGCCACGGCCCATCAGATGCGCCAAATGAAGAATGTCGTGCGCCTGAAAGGCGCTCAATGTGGCAACAGCCGCGTCAGGCGGACCAATCGACCACAGGCAGCCCGCGTTCCAGCCAACCCGGCCCCGCGCCGGATCCCAGCATGCCTTCGGGCACATCGATAATCATCGTGAACCCCGCAGACTGAAGCCGGCGCGTCATCTTGCGCGACCGCACGCCACGTGCACAGATCAGTGCAACCGGGACATCCGACCGCCCACCCGTATGTTCCAACAGCGCGGGTATGAAATCGTCCCGGCGCATGTCGATAGGCACAGCACCCTCGCCCACGCCCGTGCGCTGCCACTCATCCGGGCGGCGGATATCGACCAGAACGATATCGCCGGCCACGGCCGCGGCATGGGCGTCCGGCGTGCTCAGCGTCCCCTCGACGCTCGCATCCGCAGTGATGTTGAACCACCGCGCGGCAAACACGGTGCCACCAACCGCAGCGCCCACACCAAGAATGCCAAAACCCCGGCGCGTCATCCGCGCCGGGGCATCACCCTTGGAAGAGGGAGAATTTGAGGTGTCGTTCATATCAGCTCTTCGGGGCTTGAGACGTGAATTTAGGGATCGTGCTTTCCGAAGCAGGATCGCTTTCGAGGCTGACCCAGTTTGACTCGGAGAGCTCGAGGTTGCCAGGAATATCTTCTTCCCAGAAGCCGACGACAACATCTGTGATGTTCAGATACAGCTTGTCGTCCACGATCCGCCACAGATACGGGTTCGCAGGCACCTTGCCGCCTTTGGCAACACCATAGGCGCAATGCCCGTCATATTGTGGTGCGTATTTCGCCGGATCCGCCACGAACAGGTCGCGGTTGTCTTCGCTTGCAAAGGCAAAGGTCGCGCCATTGTACTCGGCCGTGATATCGGCATTGCCAGCCACGGGCGCGGTCTGCTTCTGTCCGACAGGGTTCTGCGGCAACGAGAAGTAGGCAACAACGTCATAGCCCGACGCAGCAAACCCGGTTTCATCCACGTATTGATCGCCTGCAAAGGCGGTCGTGGCAAAGGTCAGCGCGCTAGCAGCGGCAGCAACAGTCAGCGAAAAGCGGTTCATCATGGTCAGCTCATCCTATGGCGAAAAATGGGACCGCAACACGGCATGTGCGCGGATGCCATCCACATAGGACAGACGCCGCCCGCGATGCAGCCCCGCTCGCAGCGTTGTGAGCGGGCGCGGGAAACCGTGAGCGGCTCAGCGCAGGCGCGGCGGTCGGTCCGGGTCCATACCGGGCGCTTGCGGGGCGGCCGCGGGTGCAGGCTGTGGCAGATCGAACCGCAAACCCACACGCGCCAGACGGTCCACCACCGGATCACGACCGTCCAGAAACCCGACGTCCAGCGCCGCAGCCTCGAGGCCCGAAAACACCAACGCCTCCGATACAGCCTGCGCCAGCGCATCCTCCGCGCCGGGCACGGCACCGATAAAGGCGAGCATATGGCCCCGCCCCCCCGTATCACTTTCCGTCGCCGCAAGGTAGGCGACCTGCGCCAGCCCGGTCGCTGTGGCCAGCTTCGTATCGAGCGCCGTGATCAACACCTCGGGCAGGCCAGCGGGCGCGGACACAGCCTGCAACCGCGCCTCGACGCGGTCCGGTGACCGGGCCAGCGTCTGCGCCAACCACGCCACCCCGCCCGCATCCAGCAAGAACGACGATGGTGCCACGTCAAGGTTCAGCCCCAGACCCAATCCCTGCTCTGCGAGCAGGGGGGCCACCGCGCGTCCGGACAAGGCCGCATAAGGCGCCGCCCCTCCTACAAAGGTGGTCAGCCGGTCTTCCCGATCAAACACGAGAACCATCGGTCCGCTGCCCGGATCGAACACCTGCGGAGTTACCGCGTCGCCCTCGG
This sequence comes from Tateyamaria rhodophyticola, assembly GCF_047777875.1. Classification (GTDB taxonomy): domain Bacteria; phylum Pseudomonadota; class Alphaproteobacteria; order Rhodobacterales; family Rhodobacteraceae; genus Tateyamaria. The sequence continues at coordinate 973,864 of NZ_CP180519.1, forward strand.
CCTCTGCTGCCAGCAATAGGAACAATTCCGCATCCCCCAGCCGTTCGTAAAACCGCAGCCGCGCGGCATCGTCATGCGGTGCGGCATCCATCGCTGCATGCGCCTGATCCAACGCCGTTTCACTCATGCCAGCACCTCCTGCACCCGTGCCCGCAAGACAGGCAACACCTCGGTCTCGAACCACGGATTTTTCCTCAGCCACCCGGTATTGCGCCAGGACGGATGCGGCAAGGGGAAGGCCTGCGGCGCAAAATCGCGCCACGCCGCCACCGTGTCGCGCACGTTCATCTTGGTGCCAAGATGCCAGGTCTGCGCATAGCCACCGATCAGCAGCACCAGCGGGACATTGCCCACATGTTCCATCACCTCGGCACGCCACGTCTTGGCACAGATTTTCGGCGGCGGACGGTCGGATCCTTTGGCGTCATATCCGGGAAAGCAAAACGCCATCGGCACAATCGCCAGCTTGTCCCGGTCGTAAAACGTGGCCTCGTCCAGCCCCAGCCAGTCGCGCAACCTGTCGCCGGACGGGTCGGTGAACGGCCTGCCGCTTTCATGCACCCGCGCCCCCGGCGCCTGCCCCGCAACAAGGATGCGTGCACCGGGTCGGAACCACACCACGGGCCGCGGGGTGTGGCCCGTCTCTGTTGCAGCGAAACGGTCAGCGCAGAGGGTGCAGGCGCGCAGGCGGTCGGTCAAATTCATGACCTCGCACTTAGAGCGCTTTGCACGCTTTCACAATTATTTCGATGATTGTCGAAATAAAACTTGCGCGCCACATTCATTTCGACAATTCTAGAATTATGAAAATGGATTCGCATCACACGCTTGACCTGACACGCGCCGCCGCGGCCTTTGCCGCTTTGGGATCGGAGCAACGCCTGTCGGTATTGCGCACGCTCGTGCGCGCCGGACCGGACGGGTTGAGTATCGGCATGCTTGGCGATCGCACCGGCGTGACCGGCTCGACCCTGACGCACCATGTCAAGATACTGGCGAGCGCTGGCCTTGTGACGCAAGCCCGGCAGGGCCGTTCGATCATCTGTGCCGCCGTTGCCTTTGACGAAGTGCAGGATCTTTCAAATTTCCTACTCACCGAGTGCTGCGCCGACAGTGCGCGTCCAGAGGATCACAGCAATGGCTGACACAACAACGACTGGTACACCACGCACACATTGGCTTGCACGCATCGACCGCGTGTGGCTGGCCACCGCGCTGATCGTTCTTTTGGTGTTGATCATGGATGCGCCACGCACCGGCGATGTCATCGGATTTGCAGCGCGCGCGCTTGCGGGCACGCTGCCCTTCATCGCATTTGCCGTGTTTGCCATTGCCTATCTCAAGGCAACGGGTGCCGAAAACCTGCTGGCCCGCGCGTTTGAAGGCAACCCCGCGCGCATGATTGTCATGGCGGCCCTGTTGGGCGGCTTGTCTCCGTTCTGCTCCTGTGAGGTGATCCCGTTTATCGCAGCCCTGTTGGCCGTGGGCGCGCCGTTGGGTGCGGTCATGGCGTTCTGGCTTGCGTCACCTTTGATGGATCCGGCGATGTTTGCCATCACCGCAGGGGCCATTTCGCTCGACTTTGCGCTGACCAAAACGGTTGCTGCGGTCGCTCTTGGCATGTTTGGCGGCTTTGGTACGTTGGTCTTGTCGCGCACCGCACTGTTCGCCGACCCATTGCGCGAAAAGCCTGCTGTTGGCGGATGCTGCGGGGTCAAGGCTCCGTTCTCGACCAAGCCGGTCTGGGCCTTCTGGACGGTCCCCGAACGCATTCAGATCTTCCGCCATGCCGGGCTTGAAAACGGTGTGTTTCTGCTGAAATGGCTCACATTTGCCTATGTCATCGAGGCGCTCATGGTGTTTTACATGCCCGCCGACTTTATCGCGACCGTGCTGGGCGGCACCGGATTGGGCACGGTCTTGCTGGGCGCTCTGGTTGGCATGCCTGCCTACCTCAACGGTTATGCCGCTGCACCTCTGATTGGCGATCTGCTGGACCAGGGTATGGCCGCAGGTGCGGCGATGTCCTTCATGATCGCTGGCGGGGTCAGCTCCATTCCCGCTGCAATCGCAGTCTGGGCGCTGGTGAAACCACGCATTTTCGCGGCCTATCTCGGCTTTGCGCTGGTGGGATCGGTGCTGGCCGGTGTTGGCTGGCAGCTCATTGCCTGACGACCCTGCGCCTGCCCCCCGACCCCATCTCATTTGAAGAAAATCACGAAAAATAAACCAGTTTCAGTGTTCAGTGGTCCGCAACAATAACCGATCGCTCCTCTAGAATTGTTCGCGTGTTGGACATAATGTGGACAAAATCGGTGAATAAACCGTTAGAACACCCGTGTTATATACGGGATCGGCCCCACATCGGGGTCTCAGGCACGCAAACCGCGGAGCACGGGATGCTGGAATTCAGGAACGTATCCAAGTCCTTTTGGACGGGCACACAGCGCAAGGTGATCCTTGACCGCGTGTCGTTCCGCGTGGACCTGGGGCATTCGCTGGGTGTGCTGGCCCCGAACGGCACGGGCAAAACGACGCTGATCAACATGATGGCCGGTCTCGAAAAACCCGATGAGGGCGAGATTGTGCGCAACTGCAACATATCGTTCCCGCTTGGGTTTATGGGCGGTGTGATCGGCAAGATTTCCGCACTGGAAAACAGCCGGTATATCGCGCGGCTCTACGGTCTTGACCCCGACTATGTCGAAAGCTTCTGCCGCTGGCTCTGCAATCTGGGCGAATATTTCGACCAGCCGCTCGGCACCTATTCGTCGGGTATGCGCGCCCGGTTCTCCTTTGCGCTGATGCTGGCGCTGGACTTTGACATCTACCTCATCGACGAAGGCATGCCTGCCTCGACCGATGCGGAATTCAATCGCAAGGCGGGTGACGTGCTGCAGGAACGGCTGCGCACCACGACGATCATCATCGTGTCACACCAGGCGGAAACGCTGGAAAAATTCGCCCGCTCCGCCGCTGTCCTGCTGGACGGCAAACTGCATATGTTCGACACCTTGGAAGAGGCAAAGAGGCTCTATGACTACGAAACCCAAGGCTAGAAAATTCCGCATCAAACGGACGCCGCCCACGCCCGGCACAGCGGCCGCTGACGCGGCGCCCCAGCAGCCGGAGCAAAAGGCCCCCGCACCTGAACCGCAGGGGCAAACGGGTGAGGTTGCGTCGGCGGCACAGGTCGCCGGTGAAAACACCATCGACGCCATCCGTCAGGAAGGGCTGACCGGTCGTCAGCTGCGCATGGCACGGCGCGTGGCCCAGAAACACGGGTTGGCACCGACATCGGATTTCGATGCCGTGCGCCTGTTGCGCGCCAAGGGTATTGATCCGTTCCAACGCTCCAACATGCTGGAGCTTGTTGTGCCGCAGGCTGGCGCGGAACCGCATGAGGGCGGTGCACCGGATGCATTCGCAAACCTGCCCGCGCAGGCCGGCGGCGCGGGCGCGGGTGCCGCGCAGGCCAAGGTGCAACTGCCGCAGACGGTGCCTGTGCAAAAGGCGCAACTGCCCTCCACGGAACTCAGCCCCGCAGAACGTCGTGCGCAGGACATTGCCAACATCCAACGCGATATCGGTCGTCGCCGCCGCAAGAAGATGGCGCTGCTCATGGTGCGGCTGGCGTTCTTTGTCATGCTGCCCACGGTGCTGGCCGGATACTACTTCTTTTCCATCGCCACGCCGATGTACGCCACCAAGACCGAATTCCTGATCAATCAGGCCGAAAGCACAGGCGGCGCAAGTGGTCTGGGCAGCCTGCTGCCCGCGCAGTTCGCCTCCAATCAGGACAGCATCGGCGTTCAGGCGTTTTTGCAATCCAAGGAAGCGATGCTGCGGCTTGATGACGACATCGGCTACAAATCGCATTTCTCGCAGGACTGGATTGACCCGATCCAGCGGCTGAGCCCGGATGCGACGAACGAGGAAGCATACAAGACGTACAAGAAGACGGTGAAGATCGGATATGACCCGACCGAAGGCTTGATCCGTATGGAGGTGGTCGCTGCCGATCCGACGCTGGCCAAGGACTTCGCCCGCCGCCTTGTCGATTATGCCGAAGAACGGGTGAACAACCTGTCCGCGCAAAGCCGCGAGGATTCGATGCGCGACGCCCGCGAAGGGTTCGAGCGCGCCGAACAGGAGCGGCGCGCAGCCCAGGAAAACCTGGTCCGGCTGCAAATCGAAGGGTCAACCCTGGACCCCGAAGGCGTCATTGCCAGCCTGCGCGCACAGATCAGCGAACTGGAATCCCTTCAGATCGAAAAGCAGATCGAGCTGGCCAGCCTGCTCAACAACTCCCGCCCCAATCAAAGCCGCGTAGCCGCGATCGAAGGGGAAATCACAATTCTCGATCAACAGCTGAACATTCTCAACGCCAAGATGACGGATGTCAGCAAGGGCGAAAATTCGCTGGCGGAACTCGCGGCCCGCATCCAGATCGCGCAAGCCGACCTGGCCGCGCGCGACCTGATGCTCCAATCCGCCCTCCAGCAGATGGAATCGAGCCGTGTCGAGGCGAGCCGTCAGGTGCGTTACCTGACCGTCGCGGTCGAACCGATTGCGCCGGACGAGCCGTCCTATCCCCGCGCATTTGAAAACACGATCTTGGCATTTCTGGTCTTTGCAGGCATCTATCTGATGATCTCGCTCACCGCGTCGATCCTCAGAGAACAGGTGACCACCTAAGATGAAACATGTCTCCATCGCCGATCTGACCATCGGCAATGACCGCCCGCTGACGGTGATCGCCGGGCCTTGCGCGCTCGAAAGCGAAGGCTTGGGTCAGGATATCGCGGGCCGCATGAAGGAAATCTGCGCCGCTGCGGGGGCCCAGTACGTGTTCAAGGCCAGCTATGACAAAGCCAACCGCACGTCACTCACCGGCGGGCGCGGCCTCGGGATTGACGCGGGGCTCAAGGCGCTGCAATCCATCGGCAAGGCGAACGGCGTGCCGGTGCTGACGGACGTGCATACCGAAGCGCAATGCGCCATCGCCGCCGAAGCCGTAGACATTCTGCAAATCCCCGCGTTCCTCTGCCGCCAGACCGACATGCTGTTGGCGGCGGGCAACACGGGCGCCGTGGTGAACATCAAAAAGGGCCAGTTTCTCGCGCCGTGGGAGATGGCCAATATCGTGACCAAGGTCGAAAGCACCGGCAATGACCGCATCCTTCTGACCGAACGCGGCACGTCCTTTGGGTACAACACCCTCGTGGCGGACATGCGGTCGCTGCCGCAGATGGCACAGACGGGCTATCCGGTTGTGATGGACGCCACGCATTCGGTGCAGCAACCGGGCGGCAAGGGCGGCTCAAGCGGCGGGCAGCGTGAATTCGCGCCGGTGATGGCGCGGGCCGCCGTCGCCATCGGTGTGGGCGCGGTGTTCATCGAAACACATCCCGACCCCGACACCGCGCCTTCTGACGGGCCGAACATGATCTACCTCGATCAGATGCCCGAACTGATCGACACGCTGATGCAGTTCGATGCGCTGGCCAAAGCGCGCCCCGTCACGATCTGATCACATCCCATAACGAGTAGCGCCATGAAAAAACCCCTGCCGACCGTGACCCAGAACACCTGGGAATTCCTGCGCGACCCGATGATCACGCCCACCGGCTTCCGCGAATATGACGCGCGCTGGAAATACCCGGACGAGATCAACCTGCCCGGCATCACGGCGCTCGGCCTCGGGCTCGGCACCCAGATGCACCGCCGTGGCATCCCGCCTGTCATCGCGGTTGGCAACGACTATCGAGACTATTCACTGAGCATCAAGAACGCGCTGATCGTCGGGCTGATGCAGGCGGGCATCCACGTCAAGGATATCGGCCCGGCCCTGTCCCCCATGGCGTATTTCAGCCAGTTTCACCTAGATGTGCCCGCCGTGGCCATGGTCACGGCCAGCCACAATCCAAATGGGTGGACCGGGGTCAAGATGGGCTTTGACCGTCCGCTGACCCACGGCCCGGACGAGATGGGTGAACTGCGCGATATCGTCCTGCAAGGTCAGGGCGAAGCGCGCGATGGCGGCGCATACGAATTCGTGGACGGCGTGCAAGAGGCCTATATGCAGGACCTCGTCGGCGATTTCAAAATGACCCGCAAGCTCAAGGTGGTGTGTGCCACCGGCAACGGCACCGCATCCGCCTTTGCGCCCGAACTCTTCCGCAGGCTCGGCGTGGAGGTCGTCGACAGCCACAATGCGCTCGACTACACCTTTCCGCATTACAACCCCAACCCCGAAGCCATGGAAATGCTGCACGACATGGCGGCCAGCGTCACCGCATCCGGTGCCGACTTCGCGCTTGGCTTTGATGGGGACGGTGACCGCTGCGGCGTGGTCGATGATGAGGGTGAGGAGATCTTTGCCGACAAGGTCGGCGTGATCATGGCCCGCGATCTGGCCAAACTGCACCCCGGCGCGACCTTTGTCGCGGATGTGAAATCCACCGGCCTTTTTGCCTCCGACCCGGAATTGCAAAAACACGGCGTGACGGCGGATTACTGGAAGACCGGGCACAGCCATATGAAACGGCGCGTCAAGGAAATCGGGGCGCTCGCCGGGTTTGAGAAGTCGGGGCACTACTTCCTCGCGGAGCCGATTGGCCGCGGTTATGATTGCGGGATGCGCGTGGCGGTGGAAATCTGCAAGCTGATGGATCGCAATCCGGACATGAAAATGTCCGATCTGCGCAAGGCGCTGCCCAAGACATACGCCACGCCGACCATGTCACCTTATGCTGCCGATACCGAGAAATACGACATCCTCGACCGGATCGTGGCCAAGCTGGTGGCGATGCATGACCGGGGGGAGACCGTCGCAGGCCGTGCGATCAAAGAGGTCGTGACCGTCAACGGCGCACGCGTGATCCTCGACAATGGGGCGTGGGGTCTGGTGCGGGCATCATCGAACACACCCAACCTCGTCGTGGTCTGCGAAAGCCCGGTCAGTGACGATGAAATGCGTGCGATCTTTGCCGATGTCGATGCGGTGATCCGCACCGAACCCGGCGTCGGTGACTACGACCAGACGATCTAGCGCCGCGCCTCGATGAACGCGCCCAGACGGGCCAGACCTTCGCGCAGGATGGAGGGTGTGTTGGCATAGCCGATGCGCAGATACCCCTCCATCCCGAGTGCGGCGCCCGGTGTCAGCAGCACACCGGTGTCTTGCAAGAGCGCGACACAGAACGCCTCCGACGGTATGTCCATGTCGTATCTGAGCAGCGCAGTTGTGCCGGACGCAGGGCGCACCCAGGTGATGCCGTCCGTCTTGGCAACCCATTCGGCCAGGACCGCGCGGTTGCCCCGCGTGATCTCCAGACTGCGCCCCAGCACGGCCGCCTTGTTCTCAAGGGCCAGCGCGGCAAAGTGATCGTCGATCATACCCACCGAAATCGTGTCATAGTCGCGGTGGATCATCACGTCTTCGATCAATGCGGCAGGCCCAGCAATCCATCCCAGACGCAACCCCGCGAGGGAAAAGGCCTTGGACAGGCTGGCCGTGCTCACGCCGCGGTCGTAAAGATCAGCGACAGAGGCCGTCATCCCGTCCCCCGCCGCGTCCGTGCCCCGGTACACCTCATCACACAGAACCCACGCCCCCACATCGCGGGCAATTCCCACAATCTCCTCCAACATCGCACGTTCGATCAACGCACCCGTCGGATTGTTGGGATTGTTGAGCGCGATAAGCCGCGTGTCCGGCCGTACCATCGCGCGCAAGGCGCCGAGGTCGGGCAACCATCCATCCGCCTCACGCAGATGCAGATGATCCACCTCGGCACCGATGCTGGCCGGGATCGAATAATGCTGTTGATAGGTCGGCACCACCGCCACAACGTGATCCCCCCGCGACACGAGTGTCTTGTGCACCAGCATATTGGCCCCGATCGTGCCGTGGGTGGTGACGATATTGTGCACGCCCTGCCCGGAATAGAGGCTGGCAATCGCCGTGCGTAGCCGCTCTGACCCCTCAATCGCGCCATAGGTCATTTTCATCGACAGCAACGCGTCGAGATCGGGCGCGCCCTGGCCCGCAAGTGCGAGAAGTTCCGCAATGGTCAGGCTTTCGACGCAGGTTTCAGCGAGGTTCCAGTCGCATTTCGTCTCCCACGCGTTCATCCACAATTCGACGCCGAACGGTTCGATCTGCATAGCGCTGCCCCTTTGTTTACCCGGTGGCGCGCACGCTAGGGGCAAAGGCCGCGCGGATCAAACAGCACCTCTATGGGTGCCTTATTCCTGCCACATTTCCGCCACCTTCCCGACCTTTTTCACTGTCACACTTACGGGATGCGGGGGAATTGATACTGGGATGGGAGTACGCAGCATGCGTGCAATTCAATTCGCCGCCGGCCTGACATTGGCCGCAACCGCAGCTGTGGCCAATCCAAACGGGTCAACCACCGCACCGGACACCAACGCCTATGTGACACTGACCAATGGCTGCGTCTATGCGCCCAATTTGCTGACGCAAAGCAATGAATGGTCGTTGGTCTATACCCAAGCCGGCACCACGGTTCAGTGCCCCTTGACCATCTACGGTCAATCGGCCCGCACCGCTGAAACGCCAGCACCCGCAGCAACCGTGGCGCTTGTGCCACCTGCGGAACCAGCACCGCTTGGCGCACCGGAAACCGTCACGCAAGCGGCCACACTGGCGCCTGCGCCGTACGTGCCAACGCGGCGCATCCGGTTGCAACCGCGCTATGTGGTTGGCGTCTTCCGCTGAACCGCGACACGGCACGGTTTGCCTTAAACTGTCGGAATTCTCCCCAATACAGTCACAATGGGGTCCCAAAAACCGCCCTTTCATTCGTTAACCCTCGCTGCACGGCGGGGGCGCTGACAATGCAAGGGAGTACGTATTATGCGAGTTCTGATGATTGCCGCTGGCCTCTGTGTGGCCGCCACCGCTGCTTCCGCAGCGACGAAACTTGAAACCGTCACCCGCACGGACACCAACCTGACCCTCAACAATGGCTGCGTCTATGCCCCCAACAGCTTTGCCCAGGACGGCACGTGGACATTCGTGCACGCGACGGCTGGTGCACATGACAGCTGTCCGTTGGCGGTGCGCCTCGAAACACGCAGCGCGCATTTTGAACCCGGCTATCTCGTAGGTGTCTACCGCTGAGGTCAACCAGATGGGCGGATCATCCGCCCACTCTGCGTGCCACATGAACCAACGCGATCGCGTCCTGCGGTCGTGTGGGTTTCGACGCGCCGCACGGATCAGTCAAACAGGGATCGCAATCCCTTTTTGACCTCATCCTCCAGCTTCTGTTTGGCGGCATCCTCGAGGTCCTGCCCCTCGTCCACGATATTCAACTCTTCCGCCACCTTGTTGCGGACGGCTTGGCGGGCCTGTTCCTTGACCGCCTCCACCTCTTTGTCGAGGTTCAGGTCAATGGCTGCCTCAAGATCCGGCAGAATGCTGGGCGAGGCCCACGGCCCTCTGATCCGCACCGGAATGGCGATGCCTGTCCCCTCATTGGCGCGCAGTGCGACAGGCGTGAACGTGTAGTCAATCGTCTGATTGCCCAGACCCACCTGCCCCGCGCCCCGCGCCTCGTAATTGGCGAGGCTCAGAAGCAGGTCATTGTTCTGCAACACCCCACCGTTGATGTTCCATGTGGCGCCAAGACTGTCGAACACGGTGGTCCCGCCACCGACGCTGCCCGACCGCATCAAACGATCAAGGTCGATGCCGATGATCGTGCCCTGGCCGAACTTGATGGCACCATCGCCCGACAATGACTTCATGATCGCATCGACCGTGTTCCCCACCCCGAGAAAGGACATCTCTGCATCCGCTTGCCCGGTCAGCCGCTCAATTCCGGCTGCGTCGCGCAGCACGTCCTGCATCGCGAGGCCCCGCGCAAAGAGCTTGCCACCCACACTGAGGCCAGAGCGGTTGTTCATCACGAACTCGCCCGACACCGTGCCCTGATAGGCCTGCACCTCGCGCAGCTCGAACACCATGCGACTGCGGTCATTGCGCAAAAGGGTGCGCGTCTGGCCCAGCTTGAACTGGCCCAGATCAATCGACGACGCGGTCAGCGCAATCTCTCCGTTGAATGCGGCCAGACCGCTCGCATCAATCCGGTCGGTGGGCCAGCCGGACCCCGCACTGGGTGCGGCTCCACTGTCCCCGCCGGTGCCACCGCTGTCTGTCACGCTGCGCAGATCCAGAGCGCCAGCGCTCAGCTGTGCGTTCACCTGCGGTGTGTCATTGAGGTTGATATCCGCCGCACCGCTCAGCGTGTTGCCCCCCAGATCCGCCGTCAGATCGCGCAACGACAATCGACGGTCTGACGTGAGTGTCAGGTCCGTGGTGACGTCCATCGCCTGGCCCAACCGCGCCGGAAGACCGGGCTGCGGCAGCGCCAGCGCTGCAAAAAACGCATCCGTGTCCGGGATGCCCAGCGTCAGCCGTCCCGCCACATCGCCTGCCGTACTTGCCCGACCGTCCAGCGCCACGCGCCCACCACCGGCCGTGATAACGGCGTTCATATTCTGGACCTGCCCGGTGATAAAACCGGCGAACCCACCGATCGTGGCCGTCACATCCACATCCGTGCCTGCCGGGCGCAAGGTCGCTGCGATGTCCGCAGGTCCCAACCGCTCGGGCCAATCCAGCGTCAGATCGACGCCGGAATAGGACACAAGGTCCGCGCCTTCGGCGTCATAGATCAGCGTGGCATCCGTCACCTCCAACCGCTGGATCGAAATGGCCTGCGGTGTGCGATCCGGGTCGGTTTCCGTCTCAATCTGCGCGTCCCCGCTCGCGTCGGTAAAGACCCAGGATGCGCGCCCGTCCTCCCGGCTTTCCAGTCGGATGGTCGGGCTTGTGGCTTCGATATTGGTAATGCGGATCTCTCGGTTCGTCAGATACGCCATCAGGTCGACACCAATCGCCGCGTTCTGCGCCGACAGCATCGGTCCCTGCTCTGACCAATCGGCGTTGCCGACCTCCAGCTCTCCCAGAGACACGCCCAACACCGGCCACAGGGTCATCGACACGTCACCCGAAATCGTCACATCCCGTCCTGTCGCATTGCGCAGTTGGTCCGCCGCCAGTTTTGCAATCCGATCCGCAGGCAGGAAAAACAGCGACACACCGGCGACAAGTACCAGCACGACGACAAACAAGACTAAGCGACCGATCCATTTCATGGCACTGCTCCGTTTTCGCGACGCGTTGGGCAGAGCGTAGCAAGCCGCCGCGCGCAACCCCACCCTTTTCCACAGTCCTGTGATCCCCTATGAGGCAGGCATGAGCACAAACCCGCCAGACCTCCGCCCTGACCTCGCGCCCCACGCTCGGCTCAGCGATACGCGCCGCCCCGGCCAACCGACAATCGGCATGGTGTCCCTTGGCTGTCCCAAGGCGCTGGTGGACAGCGAACGCATCCTGACGCGTCTGCGCGCCGAAGGGTACGGCATTTCACCGGACTATGCTGGCGCGGACGCGGTGATCGTGAACACCTGCGGGTTTCTCGACAGTGCCAAGGCCGAAAGCCTCGATGCCATCGGCGAGGCGTTGAATGAAAACGGGCGCGTCATCGTGACGGGATGTCTGGGTGCGGAACCTGACTATATCACCGGCGCGCACCCCAAAGTTCTCGCCGTGACCGGGCCGCACCAATACGAACAGGTTCTGGATGCCGTGCACAGTGCGGTGCCGCCCGACCCCGATCCGTTTATCGACCTGCTGCCCGCCTCCGGTGTCTCCCTCACGCCGCGCCATTTCAGCTATCTCAAGATTTCCGAAGGCTGCAATCACAAGTGCAAGTTCTGTATCATTCCCGATATGCGCGGGCGTCTCGCCTCCCGTCCGGCACATGCCGTGGTGCGCGAAGCGGAAAAGCTGGTCGAGGCCGGCGTCAAGGAATTGCTGGTGATCAGTCAGGACACCTCGGCCTATGGTGTGGACATCAAACACGCCGAAGACCGCGGGCACCGGGCGCATATCACCGATCTGGCGCGCGATCTTGGCGGTTTGGGCGCGTGGGTGCGGCTGCACTATGTCTACCCGTATCCGCATGTGCGCGAGTTGATCCCGCTGATGGCGGACGGGCTGGTCCTGCCGTATTTGGACATCCCGTTTCAGCACGCGCACACCGACACGCTGCGCCGCATGGCACGGCCTGCCGCCGCCGAGCGCACGTTGGACCGGATCCAGGAATGGCGCGACATCTGCCCCGACATCACCCTGCGCTCGACCTTTATCGTCGGTTACCCTGGTGAGACCGAGGCAGAGTTTCAGACGCTCCTCGACTGGATGGACGCGGCGCAATTGGACCGCGTGGGCTGTTTTCAATACGAAAACGTGGAGGGTGCACGGTCCAACGCCCTGCCGGACCACGTCGCCCCCGAGGTCAAGCAGGAGCGGTGGGAACGGTTCATGGAAAAGGCGCAAGCCATCTCCGAAGCGAAACTCGCCGCCAAGGTTGGCACAACGCTGGACGTGATCGTCGACAGCGTCGATGACGACGCGGCCACCTGCCGGACAAAGGCCGACGCGCCAGAGATCGATGGCAACCTGTTCATCGACGAAGGCTTCGAGACCTTGCAGCCGGGCGACATCGTCACGGTCGAGGTGGACGAGGCCAGCGACTATGACCTCTGGGGCAAACCGGTCTGAGCCTTTTTGTGCCGGATGGCCTGTCGCGGATTGCGCCGCGCAAGAGTTAACTACGTCCGCTCGACAGCGCGGCAGGCTCACATCGTGTTAACGTTTCAAAGCGACCCTTTTGAAACAAATGCAATGTACCGACACCGCGGTCACACCAATCGGATGTTCTGCAATGAAGCAGATTCTCACACTTCTCAACGATGCTCGGCTTGAGTTTGGCCGGGCCAAGGGCACCGGTCTTGGCGCACTCTATCCCTTTGTAATCATTATGGTTTTCTGCGTGATTGCGGGGCCCGACATTGTCGTGAAACTGCTCTAAACCCGGCCATATCTTGAAAATTGAAATCAAATGTTCTATATTTGTTCTCAACGCGAGAACGGATACGAGACATGAGTTACCATTCGACCCAACCCGGCCTCTTCGACCCTGCTCAGGGATCATTGCCCATTGCCGCGCCACAACCCGCGACGGACAAGCAGATCAGCTATGCGCGCGCCTTGGCCGCCAAAACGGGCAATCGCCTGCCAGAGGCGCTTTTGCGGGACCGGGCGGCGTTATCGGCGTGGATCGACAGAACGAAACCGGAGCGTCCCGAGGGACGTTTCGCGCAATACCCAAGCGCCAAACAGGTGCAGTTTGCCGAACGCATCGCCCGTTTGAAACGGCGCGACATACCACGGATGTGCTTCAAGGATCGGACGTTGATGTCCCGCTGGATCGACGGCAACAAGCCGTGATTGCCTGCGGCACCTTGTCGGGCTGACGCGCACCAAACCGCCCCTATCTCAAACGTATGAGCAACAAAACACGCGTCCTCTACAATGCCGAGTGCCCGGTCTGTAACTTCGAGATCTCGCACTACGCCGATTACAGCGCCAAAACAGGCCTGCCGATCCGGTTCGATGATCTGAATTCGGCCGCGCTGGCCGACTGGAACATTGACGCAGACACGGCTGCGCGCCGATTGCACGTGGTCAAGGATGGTGTCGTTTACGCAGGTATCCCGGCATTCATCGTGCTGTGGCAAGATATGCCGCGCTATCGCTGGTTGGCCCGGATCGTGTCACTTCCCGGCGTGCACCGGCTCAGCGCTTGGGGCTACGATTGGGTCTTGGCCCCATTGATTTATCGCTGGCACCTGCGCCGCAAAGCTCGCGCAACGTCAACGGCTTCGTGATGCACTGAGGGGTGGACTGCGGCACGTCCATGATGGACCGTACCGCCATGCCCTACCCCTACTCTCTCAAGGAAACGCTGGCTGACGCGTCGATCCACGCGGTTGGCGTCACGGCGGCAATCGTGGCTGGAACCGCGCTGATCCTGTACGTCGCCCAGACCCAAGAGACGTCGCAGATCATCGCCACCAGCGTCTACGCCGGATTGATGATTTTCGCCATGATAGCTTCTGCGGCGTATCATCTGCTGCCGTGGGACAGATCGCGACCGGTGTTCCACCGCATTGATCACGCCGCAATTTACCTCAAGATCGCAGGTACTTACACACCTCTGGTCGTCCTTATCGGTTCCGCTTTTGCCTACGTGATCCTCGGGTTGGTCTGGGCGGTTGCACTGCTGGGCGCGATTGCCAAGCTGAGCTTTTGGGCGACGGATGCGCGCGGATCCTTGGCGCTCTACCTCATCATGGGTTGGGCCAGTGTTCTGCTGATCTGGCCCATGTGGCAGGAATTGCCGGGCGCCGCCTTTGCCCTGATTGCGGCCGGTGGGCTGCTCTATACACTTGGCACCGTATTCTACGCTGCTAAGGCATTGCGGTTTCAAAACGCGATTTGGCACAGCTTTGTGCTTGCCGCATCTGCCTGTTTCTTTGGCGCGGTCAGCGTTGGCGTATCAGTCTGACGATTGACGCGCCAAAGCCGTGAAGGCGTCGGCGTTCCGGCAATAGTGCGGTGTTTCCGACACCGTGCCGATCTGTGACGCCAACCATTTCCGGCAATTGACGGCCTCGGTGCAACCGGCACACCGGTGCACCATGTCCGACACATCATCCGGCGTAAGCCCGGCGCGCATCGACGCGTCCTGCAGATCAATGCCACGGGTCCGTGCCATGTCGTCGACAAGGGCGGCGTGGCGTTTCAAGCGGTCGTTCATGGTCATGGGATGCTCCGACGTCAGATGGGCGTTCGCCGCCAATCTGCACGGGATCACACCACCGTACCTTGACCAGGATCAAATCACAGGTTGGCCGCGGTCCGACGCACAGTCTCGATACGCTGTGCGTTGGGCGGATGGGTTCCAAGGAACCGATCACCCGGGTCCGGGATCCGATTGAAGAACAGCGCGCCTTTCAACGGATCATACCCGGCGCGGGCCGTCAGGATGGTGCCCAGCTCATCCGCTTCCAACTCAAAGTCCTTGGAATAGGTGCGAGCCCCGACGCTTGCGCCAATGCGCTGCGCTGCCTCGACGGCGCTGGCGTCGCCACCGATGCTGTTGGCGATACCGGCAAAGATCTGCGCGCCGGCTGCGGCGTTTTGCTTCTGGCGCGCGATGTGGCCCCGGATGTGGTGTGCAGCCTCGTGGCTCATCACAAACGCCAGTTCATCGGCGTTCCGCGCGTCCGCGATCAAGGCAATGGTAAACGCGATAATCGGGCGATCGTTGTCGTCCAAGGTCTGATATGCGTTCGGAGGAAGCCCCCGGCGGTCATCCACGAGGATGCGAAAATCGCAATCCACGTTGCGGGTGCGGCGCTGGCACTCGCGCTCGGCCACCGGCTCCACCCGGTCCACCACTTGGGCAAACGCGCGCAAAGCCTGATCCGGTGTGCGCAACTCATCAACCGGGTCGGTCACACCTGCGACAACAGTGCCCCCCGCAGGTGCGGTGGTGACCTCATCACACGCGGCCACAAAACCAATCACGAAAAGCGCACATATCAAGCGCAACATCGGCGATCTCTCATCTGTTTACGAACATAGACAAATGTATCATGTCACCGCCGGGCCGCCAGTCCCAATCACGGCGACGTGTGCGCGTGGTTCACGCTTCGCCTTCGATCAGGGCAACGGGCGCCATCGGATTGCGCTCAAAATCCAGCGGAGCGCGATCGGACACGGCCGTCAGGCGCTTGAATTCGAAACGCATCTCTCCCGCGTCCTCTTCGGACGCCACGACAAGGCACTGAAAGAGATGGATCGCACCGTCATAGAGATCGACATAACCGCGCAATTTCGGCGCTGTCTCCGCCTCCATCGCGAAGCCGGTTTTCCACATGCGCAGGACAGGATGCACACCGTCCGGCGTGACAATCCGCAGGCGCGATGCCTTCCGCAACGACTGGCGGCGCGCCTGATCAAGACCGGCCTGAACTTCTTTGGGAACGAATGTGGACATGGCAGACTTCCTCTCTTCCTGTGCAACTTGAAGCAGAGTTCCTTCACGTCCAGTTAAATTCGCAAATCATGACAGAGGGGCGACACAGGTGTGATATCCGCGCGACGCTGCCCCCTGTGCGCCCGCGCAGGGGACATGCGCGTTGGGCCGGCCACTCAGGACGCTACATATACATCATCGAACAAAGGGAGACGCGATATGGGCGTACTGGTCGACGGTGTCTGGCATGACACGTGGTACGATACGAAATCCACCGGCGGCAAATTTCAGCGCAGCCAGGCGAAATTTCGCAACTGGGTCACAGCAGACGGCGCGCCCGGACCCTCGGGCAACGGAGGCTTTGCCGCCGAATCGGGTCGCTATCACCTCTATGTGTCCTACGCCTGTCCCTGGGCACACCGCACCCTGATCTTCCGCGCGCTCAAAGGCTTGACCGAACACATCAACGTGTCGGTCGTGCATCCCGATATGATGACCGACGGCTGGACATTTGATACGGATACGTATGGTGCGACCGGCGATACGCTCCACGGCCTGCCTTTCGCCCGCGATATCTACCTCAGGGCGGACCCGAAATTTTCCGGTCGCGTGACCGTGCCCATTCTCTGGGACACGAAAACGGACACCATCGTCAGCAATGAAAGCTCTGAAATCATCCGCATGTTCAACAGTGCATTCAATGGCCTGACCGGCAATGCGGATGACTATTGGCCAACGGACCTGCACGATGCCATCGAACCGGTGAACGACCGCATTTATGATACGTTCAACAACGGCGTCTACAAATGCGGCTTTGCCACGTCGCAAGAGGCCTATGACGATGCGGTCGGCCCGCTCTTTGATACGCTGGACTGGCTCGATGCGCATCTGGGGCAAAACCGGTATCTGATGGGCGCGCGCCTGACCGAGGCGGACTGGCGCCTGTTTCCAACGCTCGTGCGGTTTGACCCGGTGTACCACCTGCATTTCAAATGCAACCGTCGGCGCATCATCGATTACCCGAACCTATGGGCATACACCCGCGAATTGTACCAAGTGCCCGGCGTGGCGGAGACCGTGAACATGGCGCATATCGTGCGCCACTATCACTACAGTCACGAAAGCATCAATCCGCACAGGATCATCCCGATCAACCCACAGATCGACTTTGACGCGCCGCATGGGCGTGATCAGGTGGCAGCGGCGTAATGCTCGACCATCGCGGCCAGGTCCTCTGGCCGCGTTCCGGACGGAACGAACGCGCACGCATTGCTTGCGTGTGCAAAGATCGATCCGTCCGAGAAAAAGCTGGTGTCCGTCACAAAGATCACCCGCGCGTTCGGATGCCGGTAACTTGCAAAGTCGGACACGGCCAATGCGCTACCGTCTGGCAACACAAGGTCCAGCAGGATGATGTCCGGGGAATGCGCCTCGAGATGAGCAACAGCTTCGGTCTGGCCCGAGGCCAGATGCACATGCATACCCATTCGTTCCAGATGCCGCCGCCAGATATCCCCGAGGTCTGATCGGCTTTCTACGATAAGTACATTCATATCAACTCCGGGCCGACCCAACTTCGGCCCCTTCCGGTTTGTGCTCTTCAAGGCATTAACAAAGTGTTAATGGATGCTGGCATTCCTTAACAGACGCATTCTGCATTGAGATTTGCGCAAATTTTCGCTCTTAAACGGCGAGTCTTCGCCGAAGGTGGCAAAAATGGAAAAAGCCCAAGTAAAACACGCCCCCCGAGACCATGGCGGTGGGCTCGATTTGGCGGTTCTTCAGTTTGGAGGAACGCGGGACGCGTGGATTGACCTGTCTACGGGGATTAATCCGCATCCTTTCCCATTTACGTCCGTCCCGACGGATGCGTGGACCGCTTTGCCGGACAAAGCGGCGCAAAACGCACTCATCGATGCAGCGCGCGCCTTTTGGTCTGTCCCGGCGGAGGCGGCGATACTCGCCGTGCCGGGGGCGTCCGCAGTCATTTCCCAGATCCCGCGCCTGCGCGCGCCCGGAACGGTGCGCATTGTTGGGCCAACTTACAATGAACACGCCGCCGCGTTCGCCGCACAGGACTGGGCCGTAACCGAAGATAACCAGCCCGCAGACGCGCAGGTGATCGTGCACCCGAACAATCCCACCGGGCAGTGCTGGCAACCGCAAGACCTGAACGCGCCTTTGCGCATCATAGACGAAAGCTTTTGTGACGTGATGCCGGATCACAGCATGATCGCACAGGCCACGCGCGACGATACCCTTGTGCTCAAGAGCTTTGGCAAGTTTTGGGGGCTGGCGGGTGTACGCCTTGGCTTTGTGATTGGACCGCCCGCGCTTGTGAACCAATTGGCGGACATGCTGGGGCCGTGGCCCGTGTCCGGCGCGGCGCTGCATATCGGGCGGCAGGCTCTAACGGACCCTGGCTGGGTCAACTCCACACGGGTGCGTCTGGAAACCGATGCCAACCGCCTGGACAACCTGATGGTTCAGGCAGGCGCACAGATGGCCGGCGGCACCACGCTGTTCCGACTGTATGAGGTCGATGATGCAAAGGGCTGGCAACGCAAACTGGCGCAGTCCCATATCTGGAGCCGTACGTTTCCGTATTCTAGAACCTGGCTCCGCCTCGGCTTACCGCCTGTCGATGGCTGGAGCACATTGGAGACCGCGATTTGAGTATCGTCGTTCAACTCCTTTTGGCCATGTGCCTCGATGCGGTCGCGGGTGAGCCGAAATGGATCTGGCAACGCGTGCCACATCCCGCCGTTCTTATGGGGCGCATTGTAGGGCATCTGGACGCCGCGTTGAACCGGACCATCGCGCGACGCGCCGCCGGGGTTCTGGCACTGATCATGATGGTGTACGGCGCGGCCGCCATTGGATGGCTGGTGTCGCAATTCGGCGCGGTGGTGACGATCCTGGTCGCGGCGATCCTGTTGGCACAGCGGTCGCTTGTGGAGCATGTGCAGGCCGTCGCGGACGGGCTGCGGTTGTCGGATGATGCCGGTCGAGAGGCGGTGCGGATGATCGTCAGCCGCGACGTCAGTGACGCACCACCCGACGCAATCGCCCGAGCGGGGTTGGAAAGCCTTGCGGAGAACTTTGGCGATGGCGTCATCGCACCCGCGTTCTGGTTCCTGATCGGTGGGCTGCCCGGGCTGATGGTCTACAAAATGGTGAACACCGCCGACAGCATGATCGGATACCGCACCCCCCGGCATGAGGCGTTCGGCTGGGCGGCGGCCCGATTTGATGACCTTCTGAACTGGATCCCCGCGCGGCTCACCGCCCTGCTGCTGGCGAGTGTCGGCGGCTGGCCCAGTTGGCGGCGGATCAAGGCGGACGCCGCGCTGCACCGCTCTCCCAATGCAGGCTGGCCCGAGGCGGCGATGGCGCATGCTCTGAATTTCGCGCTGGCCGGCCCGCGCAGCTATCACGGGACGGTCACGCCATTTGCGTGGGTCAACGCAGACGGCAAGCACGACCTTGGGCCTGCAGACATTGACGCGGGCATCCGTCTGGTGTGGAAAGCGTGGGGCGCGGCTGCTGCGCTTTTGATCATGATCGGAGGCCTGATTTGGCTCACTTGAGAACACTTGCCAGCGCCGCGTGCATCGCGATGCTCCCCGCTGTCGCAGTGGCGCAATGTGGTGGCAGCTTTGCTGCCTTCAAACGCGGGCTGGCGGATGAAGCCGTCGCAAAAGGCATCGCCAAGGGCACCGCAGACGCGTTTCTCGCGAACGTGCGGCAGGACCCCGCGGTGCTCAGGGCGGACCGCGCACAGGGTGTATTCCAACGTCCCTTCATCGACTTTTCCCGGCGGTTGATATCGCAAAACCGGATCAATGCGGGCCGCCAGAAGGCGCGGCAATTTGCAGGCGTGTTTGATCAGATCGAACGGCGCTATGGCCTCGACCGCCACGTCTTGCTCGCCTTTTGGGCGTTTGAAACGGATTACGGCGCGTTCCAGGGGGATTTCAACACGGCCAACGCCCTTGTCACGCTGGCCCATGATTGCCGGCGGCCTGCGCTGTTCAGACCGCAGGTCTTTGCCGCGATGGAGCTTTTTGCCCGCGGCGCTTTTGACCCGGCCCGGACAACAGGCGCGTGGGCGGGTGAGATCGGGATGGTGCAGATGCTGCCCCGCGACATCCTCGAAAACGGTGTGGATGGTGATGGCGACGGCGCGGTCAGCCTGAAAACCTCCGCGCCCGACGCGCTCATGTCCGGCGGCAAGATGTTGCAACATCTGGGCTGGCGTGCGGGCGAGCCTTGGCTGCAAGAGGTCCGCGTGCCTGCTTCCATGGACTGGAGCCTCAGCGGGATCGGCACGAAGCTCAGCACCGCAGAATGGCAGCGCTTGGGCGTGCGCCCGCGAGAGGGACAGCTGGCCGATCTGCCCGCGTCCCTGATCCTGCCGCAGGGTCACAAAGGGCCCGCGTTTATCGCTTATCCGAATTTCGACACATATTTCGAATGGAATCAGTCGTTTACCTATGTGCTCACCGCCGCCTATTTCGCCACACGGCTTGCGGGGGCGCCGGTCTATGACGCCGGCAACCCCGATGCCGGGCTGAGCGCAGGCCAGATGAAGGCGCTGCAACAAAAATTGCAGGCCCGTGGATATGACGTGGGCAAGATCGACGGCATCCTCGGTGCGGGCACGCGTGCCGCCGTGCAGGCCGAACAAAAGCGCCTCGGCCTGCCTGCGGATGCTTGGCCCACCGCCGCGCTGCTCAATCGTCTCTGACACTCAGGGGCGCAACGGAAAACGTTCGCCCTTTTGCGTGAGCATCACGGTACGCGTCGCCGTTTGCACATAGCGATCGCAGCGGGAAAACCCGTTGCGGAACGCGATGCACACGGTCCCATCCTCGGCCACCTCATATTGCCCAAAGGCGGTCCCGCCCCCGTTCGCATAGGTATAGGAATACGCCCCGCCCGCAGAAAACTTGGATTGTCCGTCATCAAAGAACACGAGCGTTTGCCCTTCGATCAGCGCCAGAACCTCCGCGCGCGGCAACACGCGGTCCGACCCGCGCAAGTTCCAGTCCTGCGCCAAGGCCGGACCACAAACCATCACAAACAGGAAAATCCATCTCATACCGGCACCCTAGCACGTCGCCAGACACGGCCACGTCACGTCATGGTGAGAGATCAGGCGACCAGTGTTTCGGCTTTCTTGAGGTCCACCGACACCAGCTGGCTCACGCCCTGTTCGGCCATCGTCACCCCAAAAAGCCGGTCCATCCGGGCCATCGTGACGGCGTGGTGCGTGATGATCAGGAAACGGGTGTCGGTCCGGCGGCACATCTCATCCAGCAAATCGCAGAACCGCGTGACGTTGGCGTCATCCAGCGGCGCATCCACCTCGTCCAGAACGCAGATCGGCGCGGGATTGGCGAGGAACACGGCAAAGATCAGCGCCAGCGCGGTCAACGTCTGCTCGCCCCCGGACAGCAGGCTGAGCGTCGACAGTTTCTTGCCCGGCGGCTGGCACATGATTTCGAGCCCCGCTTCGAGCGGATCATCGCTTTCCACCATGACAAGGTTCGCCTCGCCCCCGCCAAACAGGTGACGGAAGAGCATGGAAAAGTTCGAGTTCACCTGCTCAAACGCCGTCAAAAGGCGCTCGCGGCCTTCGCGGTTCAGGCTGGCGATGCCGCTGCGCAGCGTCTTGATCGCCTCTTCGAGGTCTTCTTTTTCGGACACGAGGGTGTCGTGCTCTTCCTGTACGTCTTTGGCGTCCTCTTCCGCGCGCAGGTTGACGGCACCAAGCGCATCACGCTGACGTTTCAGCCGCGCCACTTCGGTTTCCAGCGCTTCGACCCCCGGCATGGTGTCCGGCGTCACATCCAGTGCGGTGAGCAACTGGTTCGGTGTCTGTTGATGCGCATCGGCGATGCGCTCTGCGGCGCCTTGAACGGTTTCCCGCGCCGCTTCGGTCAGCGCCTCTGCGCGGGCGCGTTCTTCGCGTGCCTCAGAGGCGGCACGCTCTGCGTCCCGCTCCGTTTGCGTGGCCTCACGCAGCGCCGCTTCGGCGGTGCTGAGCGCATTGGTGGCCTCTGCCTTTCGCGCATCCGCGCGTGTGATTTCCTCGGCGAGGGTCGCACGTGTTTCGGCCAGTTCACCGGGCACCGTCTGTGCCCGTTCCAGTTCACCTTCGGTTTCTTCCTTCCGCGCCACCAGCTCTGCACTGCGCTTTTCCGCGGTTTCCAACCGGTGCTTCCAGCCGCTGACTTCTTTAGTGATCTCCTGCGCGCGTTTCACCCGCGCCTCACCCGTGCGGCGCAGATCATCATGGGCCGAACGGCGCGACATCATGGTGATGCGGGCTGCCTCTACGGTCAAACGCAGGTCCTCGACCTGCGCCCGCGCAGCATCAAGGTCCGGAAGATCAGCGAGCGCCGTTTCCGCCTCTGACAGGCGCGCACGGGCGCCCATGGCCTCTTCCTCGTGCCGGGTCACGGCGAGGCCAAGCGATTCGAGACGGCTTTGGGCCAGATCGCGGTCCGCTTCGGCCCGGCTCAGCGCCCGCGCGGCATCTGCCACCATCCGGTCCGCGGCCCGGCGCGCCTCGCGTGCCCGCTTGTCCGCATCCGTCAGTTCACTCAGCCGCGCCGTCAACGCTTCGTGTGCCTGGCGCGCCCCATCGGCACGGGACGTTGCCCGCTCCTGCGACTGTTTCAACGCCTCCAGCCGGTTCAGCTGTTGCAGGCGCAGCGCGGCGGCACTTGGCGCGTCCTCTGCCCATGCACGGAAACCATCCCACCGCCACAGGTCCCCTTCAAGCGAGACAAGGCGTTGACCGGGTTTCAAAAGCGGGTGCAGCCGGGCGGCATCCTCCGGATCGGCAAGGCCGATCTGGCTCATCCGTCGCGCCAGCGCGGACGGGACCGACACATGCGCCGACAAAGGTGTCACACCGCTTGGCAGCGGCTGCGCGGCATCATAATCCGGCAGGGTCGCCCAACCAGACGGGCCATCGGCGTCCACTTCGGGTGCGCGCAAATCATCCGCCAAAGCAGCGCCAAGGGCCTTTTCAAAGCCGTTCTCGACCTGCAAACGGTCGACGATCTGCCCTCCTTCTGCCGTGTCCCGCTCCACCAGCTTGGCCAGCGCCCCAGCCTCCGCCCGCAACGCGTTCAACTCGCCGTCCGCCTCGGACCGTTCGGCGCGGGCGTCCGCCTCGCGCGCCTGCACATCGGCGCGGGCCTCTTCGGCGGCGAGCAATGTGTCATCCGCACGTTGTGCCGTGGCTTCGGCTTCCACCGAGGCGGCTTGCGCAGCCGTTACGTCGGTTTCCGCTTTCTTCAGGGCTTCGGCGCTTGTGGCCACCGCCGCGCGGGCCTTTTCCGCCTCGGATTGCGCCCGCGCCTCAACCTTGCGGTTGTCATCCAGAAGGCGCTGCGCCGATCCGTGCCGCGCCGCCAGACGCGCGACATCCTCCGTTTGCGAGGCCTGATCCTCCTCGCGGGCCTGCAACACCTGTGCTGCATCCCGCGCACTTGCCGCCGCATCCGCCAACAGGCCCTCATGGCCCTCGCTTGCCTTGGCGATTTCCGCCGCTTCCCATTCCAGCCGTTCGATGGTCTCACCGGCGTCGCGGTTCAGGCCACCTTCGCGTTCAATGTCGCGGCCCAGTTGCACGATCCGCTGGCTGAGCGTCTCGATCGTCTGTTGCGCCTGCCGTTCCTGATCATCGAGCGTATCGCGCTGCACACTCAGCCGCTGCAAAACGGCCGACGCGATGGCCTCTTCCTCACGCAGGGGCGGCAGCGCCTCTTCGGCGGCCGCGCGCGCTTTCAACGCAACCTGCACGGCGGCTTCGGCCTGCGCGGCAGAGGTCACGCGCGTGCGCAACGCGTCCTCGGCCCGTGCGCGCGCCTCGTCCGCCTCACGCCAGCGCCGGTAGAGCAATTGCCCTTCGGCGCGACGCAGGCTTTCGCCGATCTCGCGGTAGCGCGCCGCCTGACGTGCCTGACGCGCCAATTGCGCCAGCTGCGCGGCCAGCTGTTCGATCACGTCATCAACACGGGCGAGGTTCTGTTCCGCGCCCTTCAGCTTCAACTCCGCCTCGTGACGCCGTTGATACAGACCCGAGATGCCCGCCGCTTCTTCGAGGATGCGGCGGCGGTTCTTGGGTTTGGCGTTGATCAGTTCGGAAATCTGCCCCTGCCGCACAAGCGCGGGCGAATGCGCGCCCGTGGACGCATCAGCAAAAAGCATCTGGACATCGCGCGCCCGCACATCCTTGCCCCCGGCCTTGTACGCGCTGCCAACATCCCGCGTGATCCGGCGCACGATCTCGATGGCGTCCTGATCATTGAACCCGGC
Source organism: Tateyamaria rhodophyticola (assembly GCF_047777875.1). Classification (GTDB taxonomy): domain Bacteria; phylum Pseudomonadota; class Alphaproteobacteria; order Rhodobacterales; family Rhodobacteraceae; genus Tateyamaria. The sequence goes on from NZ_CP180519.1 coordinate 998,193, forward strand.
GGGCGCCAGCCGTTCCGAATTGTCGAGATGCAGGGACACTTCGGCAAAGTTGCGCGCGGGGCGGGTGGCGGCACCGGCAAAGATCACATCTTCCATCCCGCCGCCACGCATCGCCTTGGGCCGGTTTTCCCCCATCACCCACCGCAGCGCTTCCAGCAGGTTCGACTTGCCACAGCCATTGGGGCCGACAACACCGGTCAACCCGTCGGCGATGATCAGGTCGGTGGGGTCCACAAAGGATTTGAACCCTGTCAGTCTGAGTTTGGAAAAGCGCAAGGGCAGGTCCGGCTCTGAGTCTCTCTGGCCTGATATCGTGGCGGGCCACAGGGGCGCATGTCAACGGATGACCCCCAGAAACTGCGTATCACAGCGATTTATCCACAAGATATTGCGGCACTCCGCTCAGATCAGCGTGCAATCGAGGTCCAGGACCAGCTCATTTGTCGCTCCGCTCACATAGCTGTCGATGGTGTAGCAGTCATATTCGCCCTGCGGTTTCAGACGGTCGATGCGCGGTCCGCCCTTGCCGCAATCCAGGATTCCGGTGGCTTGTGCCTGATCCCCGCGCACCTCTTTGACGGTGCACCCACTCACCATTTCCATGGCACGACCGGCCCGGTCCTGGATCGGTCCGAACCGGGGCGCGTATTGCATATTGGTCCGGATGGCTTCGGCCAGCCGCCCGTTGACACGCACGTCAAATGTCGATCCGTCGATGGTCACCGTGGTCGCGGGCAAGCCGCGAAAATGCGGCCCCGCAGTGTTGCAGGCCGCAATCAAAAGAAGTGTCGGCAAAACCCATCGCATGGCCTCACTCAACCGCATGAGTGGTTAACAGCAGGTGAACGGGCCTCGTGTGCGCACCTTAACAAAGGCACCAACGCCGTCGATGGAACACATCCAAGCCAGCAATTGCGCCGCCCCCGCATTGGTCATATGATTTGACCAATTTGCAAAATCAGGTGCCCCATGCCCTTCCGCCCCGTCCAACCGGAAAAACTGTCCTCAGCCGTGATTCGCCAGATCGAACAGTTGATCCTGCGCGGGATCCTGCGGCCGGGTGAACGTCTGCCCCCGGAACGCGAGCTGGCCGACCGCCTCGGCGTGTCCCGCCCGTCCCTGCGCGAGGCCATCGGACATCTACAGGACGAAGGCTTGCTGGCCGCCCGGCCGGGTGCCGGTGTCTTTGTGGCGGATGTTCTGGGCTCGGCCTTTGCGCCCGCATTGACGCAACTCTTTGCCCGGCATGAAGAGGCCGTGTTCGACTATCTCAGTTTTCGGCGCGACATGGAGGGGCTGGCGGCGGAGCGGGCGGCGCGTCTTGCCTCCGACACGGATCTGGCCGTGGTGAATACAGTGTTCACCAAGATGGAAGCGGCCCATCCCAAGCGCAATTCCGACGAAGAGGCGCAGCTGGATGCGCAATTCCACATGGCCATCATCGAAGCGAGCCACAACGTGATCATGCTGCACATGATGCGGTCGATGTATCAACTGCTGCGCGATGGCGTTTTCTACAACCGGCAGGTCATGTTCAAACAGCGCACAACCCGGCAGGCGCTGCTGGACCAGCACCGCGCGATCAACACCGCGTTGCAGACCCGCGATCCCATAGGTGCGCGCGACGCCGTGCACACCCATCTCGACTATGTCGAGCGGGCGCTGCGCGATCAGGACAAGGCCGAGCGCAACGAGGACATCGCGCGCCAGCGGCTGGATCACGAACAGACGGGATAACGCATCACGGGCCTTCAACCACCGCGTTGATATGTGCGGTCATGAGGCTGCGCGCATCCTGTGCGCGCCCGGTTGCAATCGCTTCGGCAATCTTGCGGTGATCCGCCTGCGCCGCATCAAGGTGTTCGGCATCCTGTGCCGTATTGATCCGCGTCCGCGTCTGCACATCCAGCCGCTCCCAGATGTCGCGCAACGCCTGATTGCCGCACGCCTCGACGATCAACCGGTGAAATGCCGTGTTCAGATCGACAAAGGCCACAGGGTCCGCCGCACGCTCCATCTGAACGCACAGCGACAAAAGCTGCGTGCCCACGTCCGGATCCGATGCGGCCACAATCGCCGCGGCGAACCCTTCCAGTTCGGCCCGCACGGCATAAATCTCGCGCCGCTCTTCGCGGGAGTACTTGCGCACCACGGCACCGCGATTCCGCCGAAACGCAATCAGCCCCAGCCCTTCAAGCTGCCGCAACGCTTCCCGGACCGGCGCCTGACTGGTCCCGACCTCTTGGGCAATCGACAGCTCGATGAGCCGATCCCCGGGCTGCAACGTGCCCGTCACGATGCGGTCGACCAGCAGATCCTTGATCTGATCAGACAGGCTGGCGACGGTGAGTTTGGTCTTGGCGGGCATATCGGTGTCCGGATTGCATCAGGTGAAGGCATCGAAAATCAGCTTGAGACCGACGACGATCATCAGACCGTTGACGGCAATCTTGAACACAGCCTTTGACATCCGGCGCGACACGAGGACCCCGACATATGCCGAGGCCAGTGCAAGCGGCAGGAGATAGAGCGACAAAAGCGCGGCCTCCCGATCCAGCGTGCCAACGACGACAAACGGCACAACCTTGATCAGGTTCACGCCTGCCATAAACAGCGCGGATGTGGCCACAAACTGATGCTGCGCATACCCGCGCGACAGGAAATAGATGTGGATGGGCGGCCCGCCGGCATGTGCAAGCGTGCTGGTCAGACCAGACAGCCCGCCAAACACCCCGTTGGTCCAGCGCGGCCAGCCGTCAATCCGCGGCGCATATCCGGTGAGCGCCATGATCGCAAACGTGATGGCCAGAACACCAATCGCCCCGCCGATCAACGCCGGCGACACAAGAACAATGAGCGCCGCCCCGATTAGAACACCAACACCCGCCGCGGGCAGCGCATAAAGCACGGCCGGTATGTCTGCATTCTTGCGGTGCGCCCCGACGCTGACCAGGTCCATGGCAATCAGGATGGGCAAAAGCGCGCCAAGGGCCAGCGCGGGTGAGACGGCAAGCGCCATGATCGGCAAAGCCACCGGCGCACCGACACCACCGAACCCTCCCTTGGCCACGCCAAGCAGGAGAACGGCAATACCCAGAAAGAGGACCTCGGGTTCGAACATATATTCTCGATTATCGGTAAAATTATGCAAGATCAAGAATTACATATGTTTTCCACCTCGGTCTCTGGCATTCTCAGCGAAAAACCGATGCTGTCAGTAAGAATAGTCCTCGAAGACGCGGCTGAGATCGCCGCCCCAATCGCCATGATACCGGCCCAAGAGCTCGTCCGCAGGCGTTTGCCCGCTCTCGACGCTTTCCTGCAGGGCGTTGAGGAAATGCGTCTCGTCCGGGATCAGGCCCCCGGCACCGGGACGCGCGCGCGCCTTGAGACCCGCATGGCTGATCGCGACGGCCTGACGGGCCACGTCGTGCATGTCGATGCCTTCGACCTTGGCTTGCAACCCATCCACGGACGCCGCCACCCGCAGTGCCTCGCGCTGTTCTGCGGTCCAGCCCTTGCACAAGTCCCACGCCGCATCGAGCGCCGTCTGATCATAGGTCAGGCCAACCCAGAACGCGGGCAAGGCACAGAGCCGCCGCCACGGACCGCCATCGGCCCCGCGCATCTCGATATACTTTTTGATCCGTGCCTCGGGGAAGGCCGTGGTCAGGTGATCGGCCCAATCGCTCAGCTGCGGCGTCTCACCCGGCAGCGCGGGCAGCCGTCCGTCGAGAAAATCGCGGAAGGATTGCCCCAGTGCATCGACATATTTCCCGTCGCGATAGACAAAATACATCGGCACATCGAGCGCGTACTCCACCCAGCGTTCGAACCCGAACCCGTCTTCGAAAATGAACGGAATCATGCCCGCACGCGCGTTGTCCGTGTCGCGCCACACGCGGCTGCGCCAGCTTTTGTGACCGTTGGGCTGACCTTCGAAAAACGGAGAATTGGCAAACAGCGCGGCTGCCACGGGTTGCAGGGCAATGGCCACGCGCAGCTTTTGCACCATGTCTGCCTCGGACCCGAAATCCAGGTTGACCTGCACGGTGCAGGTCCGGCGCATCATCGTCCGGCCCATCGTGCCGACCTTGCCCATATAGGCGTCCATCAGCTTGTACCGCCCCTTGGGCATGAGGGGCATATCCTCGTGCATCCAGGTCGGTGCCGCGCCGAGGCCGATAAAGCCCACGCCAATCTCGCGCGAGATATCCATGACCTCCTTGAGGTGCGCATTCACTTCGTCACAGGTCTCATGAATGGTCTCAAGCGGCGCACCGGACAGCTCAAGCGCGCCACCGGGTTCCAGGGATACGTTCGCACCGTCCTTTTCGAGCCCGATCAGCTTGCCCCCCTCTTCGATGGGCGCCCAGCCGTGGCGGTCGCGCAGGGCGCTCAGCACGGCATGGATGGACCGATCACCTTCGTAGGGCAGCGGCTTCAGGCTGTCGACGCAATAGCCGAACTTCTCATGCTCGGTCCCGATCCGCCAATCTGCCTTGGGTTTGCACCCGCTCGCGAGATATTCGGCCAATTGATCATGGTGTTCGATTGGGCCGCCGCCGGATTGGGGGATGGACATGGACGCGCTCCGATCTCGTTGCTGGCGGTTTCCGGATTTCAGGGATGCTGTGATTTGCGGAGCGTGTCAATGCGTCGGACCTGTGCGCTCAGGCACGGCCTTGTGGCGCAATATGTGCAAGATCCGGTGCGCGCCGCTGCCATATGACCACAGCGCTGTGTGGCTGGGCCTGAAGCTGGCTGAGCATGCGTTCCGTGCGCAGACCGGGCAGGCTGGCAAAGGCGTCAAACAGGGCGTCCGCACCGTCCGCGTTCACGGGAATGTGCACATCCGGCAGCCCGCGCTGTTCCAGTCGCCAATGCGCCGGATGCTGCGTGCCATCCAGCGTGAGGCGCGTCAGCTCGCGCATGGCGACCGCGCCCCCGGAGAGCGGGCCAAAATAGGTGATCTGCCCTTCGACGATTTGCACCGTGCCAACGCCATCGCCCGCCCCGCGAAAGCGCCCCCGCTGAAAACCGATCATGATGAGCGCGCCGGCCCCCACCAGCACCGCAGGCGCGACATACCACAAAAGGCCCGTGGATTGCGCAAGCCACCACAGCCCCAGAACCGCCAGACCGACGCCAATGAGGACTTCGCGCCAGCGCCACAGCGCCGTTTGCGCCTCAGGCCGAATAAATCCCATCGACGAATCCCTTATGTCGCCCGCGTCACTGTTTGAAATAGGTGTTTCGGTGCCATGTCACAAACTCCGGCCGCGGAAAATGCGCCGGGTGATCCGGCGGGATCAACCGCCCGGTCTCATTGATCATGCTGCGCACCGCATCCGGGTCGTTCGCCTGGCGGGATATGAGGATCTCAAGATCATCGGACAGGCCGATCAACCCCCGGTCAAACATCCAGTGCACGGTGCCGGACAGAGCGAGGCCATTGGTGACGATATCCGGGCCGTCATCCTTGACCGGGCGAATATGCGCCGCCTCCGCTTCGGCCCGCCCGCCGCCGTTGATCAGGCGCAGGCCGGTCACGGCGCATCTTTCGGAATAGGCGCGCAAAACGACCTTGCGAAAGCTCTGGTCACGCACCGCACGGCTCAACATCTGGTCAATGCGGGGGCGTGCGCCGGGGTGGTCAAACCGGGCTGGCGCATCCTGCAGTCCGGTCGGCGACGCATCCGCGTCGCGGCGCGGCAAAACCGCGTCCGTGCCGTGCAACCCTGCCGCAATGATGCGAGAGAAGTCCGCCGGGGACACCGTCCGCACAGCCGCCTGCGCGCGGCCGGACACGGCGCCTGTGTCGTTCAGGAGGCCGCGCTCCACCAGGTCTCCATCCTGTCTGAACGGCACCGGGTCAGCCAGATCCAGATACGTGCCCGGCACAATGATGGCGCGAAACATATCCGGCTGATGCGGATCGGTGATGATCTCCTGCACCTGTGCGACGGCAAAATACCCTTTGGACTGCGGCACCTTGCGCGGCTCGTAATAGACAATCCAGTCGCCAACACATTGTTGCGCGCGGCTCAGGTACTGTTTGGGAAACTGGTAATGTGTCGCGGGCAGATCGCTATAGCGGGAATCGCTGCGGTGGATGAAAATGCCGAACGCCATCCCTGAAACACCCGCACCTTCTGCACCCCTGGCCGCAAAGGTGCCAAATCTCCGGCAGGCGCACAAGCTGCCGCGACCCCGGGCCCTACCAATCCCCGAGATGCTGTTGCCAGAGCGTCAGCGCCGCAACGGCTGCCGTGTCCGCGCGCAGGATCCGCGGGCCGAGCGGTACGGCATGTGCCGCGTCCAATCCATGGAGCCGCGCGCGCTCCTTTTCCGAAAAGCCGCCCTCCGGTCCGATCAGGATGGCCCATGGTCCCGCCACGTTTGGTAGGGTGGGCGATCCGCCCACCAATGCCTCATCGCAGAACATCACCTGCCGATCCCCAAGCCCCGCCAGAACCCGTTCCAGCCGCTCCATATCCGTCACCTCCGGCACATAGGTGCCGCCGCATTGCTCTGCCGCCTCGATGGCGTGCGCCTGCAACCGGTCGCGGTGCACACGACCCGCATTTGTAAAATCGGTTTGGACGGGAACAATACGGCGCGCGCCCATCTCGGCGGCTTTTTCAACGATGAAATCAGTGCGCGCCTTTTTAATCGGGGCAAACAGTAACCACAGGTCCGGCGGCATGTGCAGCGGTTGTGTCTGATGCGCGCACAACAGCGACCCACCGCGTTTGCCTGCCTCTGTCACCTCGGCCCGCCATTCGCCGTCCTGCCCGTTGAACAGCAGGACCGGCGCGCCGACACCCTGCCGCATCACGCCAAAGAGATAATGCGCGTGCTCCCGCGACAGCGGGACCGATTGCCCTGCCCCCAACGGGTGCTCTACATAAAGGCGGATCTTTGCGTCACTCATGAGCCCTACATATGACCAACCCTTCCCCCGCACCAGAGACGCAAGTGGCCGATGCCGTAAAAGGCAATTGGGTCGACACCCGCGCCCCGGCTTTCGCGCGTCCCTACCTACGGCTCAGTCGGGCGGACCGGCCCATTGGCACGTGGCTTTTGCTGTTGCCATGCTGGTGGGGGCTGGCGCTCGCCATCGTATACGACCAGACCCTCCGGTGGGAGGATGCGTGGATCGCGCTCGGCTGTGCCATGGGGGCGTGGTTGATGCGGGGGGCCGGGTGCACGTGGAACGACATCACGGATCGGGACATCGACGCGCAAGTGGCCCGGACGCAATCGCGCCCGATCCCGTCGGGCCAGGTGACTGTGCGCGGCGCGCTGACGTGGATGTGCCTGCAATCGCTGCTGGCCTTCGGTATCCTGCTGACCTTTCACCCGGCGGCCATACTGCTGGGTGTCCTGGCGTTGGTGCCTGTGGCGATCTACCCCTTTGCCAAGCGGTTTACGTGGTGGCCGCAGGTCTTTCTGGGACTTGCGTTCAACTGGGGGGCGCTTCTGGCCTGGACGGCGCATCGTGGACAGCTTGATGCGCCGGCGGTGCTGCTCTATGCGGCGGGCATCGCCTGGACGCTGTTTTACGACACAATCTATGCGCATCAGGATATCGAGGACGACGCCCTGATCGGCGTGAAATCCACCGCGCGGCTTTTTGGCGACAATACCGCGCAGTGGCTGCGGCGGTTCCTGGTGGCGACGGTCGGCCTGATGGGGCTGGCCGTGATCTTTACCGCAACGCGGGACGCATCCGTTCTGGCGTTGGTGGCGGCGCTGGCTGGGCCTTGGGCCATGGGCTGGCACATGGCGTGGCAGCTGCGCGGGCTCGACATCGAAAGCCCGGAAAAGTGCATGGTCCTGTTCCGGTCCAACCGCGACACCGGCTTTATCCCGCTCATCTTTTTTGTCGCCGCGCTTCTGGTGTGATTGAAACTCGACCGCACGACGCTTAGACCAAAGACCGTAACCCGAAGGGAACGCGACGCGATGCGCCTGTCCGCACTGTTCATGATTGCCAGTATTTTCGTGGTCGCTGCGGCCTTGTCGCTCGTGGCGGCGAACATGTCCGTCAAGCTGATCGAAGAGACCTCGGAAATTGGCGTGCGCGAGGCATTGGACGGCGAGGGCATGACATGGGCCGAAGTGGAGGCCGACGGTTTGCAGGTCACGCTGGCCGGGATCGCACCGACCGAAGCCATCCGCTTTGCCGCCCTGTCCACCGCCGGCACAATCGTGGACGCCGCGCGCGTCATTGACCAGATGGACGTGACCGCCGCCGCTGCCATCGCGCCGCCACGGTTTTCCGCCGAAATCCTGCGCAACGATGCGGGCCTGTCGGTGATTGGCCTCATCCCCGCCTCCACGGATCGCACCGAGGTCGTAGACCGGATCACCGCCATCAGCGGGGATGCCCCCGTCACCGACCTGATCGAAGTGGCCGATTACCCCGCCCCGTCGGGTTGGGACGATGCGCTTGGCTTTGCGCTGGCCGCGATGGAGCGCTTGCCGCGGGCCAAGGTGTCTGTTGAGGCGGGCCGCGTCTCCATCACCGCCATCACCGACAGCGCCGAGGAGAAAGCCCGCCTTGAGGCGCAGCTGAACCGTGCCGCACCCCCCGGCCTGCGTGTGGCACTGGATATTGCTGCGCCGCGCCCCGTGATCACGCCGTTCACCCTGCGCTTTGTCAAAGATGAGAATGGCACGCGGTTCGACGCCTGTTCCGCCGAATCCGAACGGTCCGAGACAGAGATCATGGGCGCCGCCTTTACCGCCGGGCTGACAGGTCCGGGTCGCTGTACCATCGGCCTGGGCGTGCCCAGCCCGAAATGGTCCACCGCAGTCAGTCAGGCGATCGAAGCCGTCAACACGCTTGGCGGCGGCTCCGTCACGTTTTCCGACGCGGACATCACGCTGGTCGCCGCCGAAGGTACGGTGCAGGGCGAATTTGACCGGGTCGTGGGTGATCTGGAAAACGCGCTGCCCGAGGTCTTTGCGCTTTATGCCAAGTTGCCCGAGACCGTCGATCCGAACCAGGGGCCGCCCGAATTCGTCGCCACGCTCAGCCCCGAAGGTCTGGTGCAGCTGCGCGGGCGCGTCTCGAGCGAGAACCTGCGCACCGTTGCGGACAGCTATGCCAAGGCGGCGTTTGGGTCGGACAATGTCTACACCGGTGCGCGCATCGTAGATGACCTGCCGACGGACTGGTCCGTCCGGGTTCTGGCCGGATTGGGGGCGTTGTCGGAACTGTCGAACGGGGCCGTGACGGTCACACCGGACAGCGTGGTGGTCAGCGGCAATACCGGCAATCCCGAGGCAAGCACGACAATTGCGTCGCTGTTGGCCAACCGGCTGGGCGAGGCAGAGGACTTCGACATTGCCGTCACCTATCAGGAACAGTTGGACCCGGTTGCGGCCCTGCCCACCCCCGAGGAATGCGAAGCGGAAATCGCAGCCATCGTGGGCACGTCAAAGATCACCTTTGAGCCCGGCAACGCCACCATCGACGCCGGAGCCCTTGGCACCATGGACGACATCGCCGAAGTGCTGCGCCAATGCGGCGGCATCCGGCTGGAGATCCAGGGACACACGGACAGCCAGGGCCGTGAGGAGATGAACCTCAACCTCAGCCAGGCGCGCGCGCAATCCGTCCTGAATGAGCTGCGCGCCCGGCGCGTTCTCACCTCCACCTTCTCTGCAAAGGGGTACGGGGAAACCGACCCCATCGCCGACAACGACACCGAAGAGGGGCGCGAAGCCAACCGCCGCATCGAATTCCGCTTGATCCGTCCGGCACCGTCTGCGCCCGAAGGTGAAACAACGCTGGAAACCCTCGCCGGTTCGGGCGATACAGCCGAGAGCGACGCCGAAACGGACGCGCAGGAGGAGGGCACCAGCGATGAGCAGAACTGAGTTTGTCATTGCGACGGCCATTATCCTGTTTGTGGCCTTCTGCTTGGGGTGGTTCGCAAACTGGTTGATCCACCGCTTTACCCGCGTGGCCGCGGGCGATGTGGCCGAGCTTGACCGGATGAGCCAGGAACTGCACGAAGCCGAGGAAACGCGCGATCAGGCGATCACGTACCTGCAACAGCGCGAGGCCGAGCTGACCAATCAGCTGCAACAGACCGAAGCGGAATTGCGCGCGGCCATGGACGGGTTGCGCGACGCGCGCCACGAGGCCGAAGAGCTGCGCGCGTGGATCGACCGTCAGCGCACCGGCTGATCACCAGCGCTTGAGCGCGTCCTCATCCTCGTCTCGCGAGGCCACCCATGCCTCGCCTGCGCCGGTCACCTCACGTTTCCAGAACGGCGCGCGGGATTTGAGGTAGTCCATCAGGAATTCCGCCGCTTCGAACGCATCCTTGCGATGGCGGGCTGCCGTGGCCACCATCATGATCTGTTCGCCCACCCGCAGCGTCCCATGGCGGTGGATCACCAACGCGTCTTCCAAAGACCAGCGGTCCACCGCCTGGGTCGCGATATCCGTCAGCGCCCGCTCGGTCATGCCGGGGTAATGCTCGATCTCCATGGTCAACAGGCCACCGGTCACGTCCCGCACAATGCCCGAAAACGTCACAACGCCGCCCGACGCACTCTGTGCATTTGCAAAGGCGGACGCCTCCTGCCCCAGGTCGAACGGGGCCTCCTGCACAACGACGCGCATTGTCAGCCGCCCGTCATGGGGGGAAAGAATGCCACCTCGCGCACCCCGTCGAGCGGCGCGTCGAAATCGGCAAGCTCCTGGTCCACGGCGACCCGCAGCGCTGTCAGGTCCTCGAACGCGGCGGCATAGCGGTCTTCGCGCGCGCGCAACTCGGCCACCAGATCCATGACGGTCGCAGCGTCGCTTGTCACCCGCTCCTTGGGGATGCCGATCCGTTCCCGGACCCATGCGAAATACAGAACGTCCATGCCCGTTACCCTTTCAGATGCGGCATTGCCTTGCGAAAGTAGTCATACCCGGTGACCAAAGTCAGCGCCGCGGCAATCCACAACAGCCACAGGCCAATCCGGCCCGACCATTCCGCCCCGGCCAGTTTCCAGCCAAGCCCCTGTAAATCCGGTTCGTCCCCGCGCAGGATGGCCGACACGAGTTCATCGTCCATGCCCCAGACCGACATGCCGAAATAATGCTCGAACACACCTTGAGAGAACAGCACGGCGATGGCGATCATCTGCAACGTGGTCTTCCACTTGGCCAGTTGCGTCACCTTGAGCGTACCGGCGGTGTCGCCCAGGAATTCGCGAAGTCCCGACACGAACACTTCACGAAACAGGATCATCGTCGCGGGCAGCACCAGCCAGGGTGACCAGCTGGAAAAGCCGACGATCACCATCAGCGCGATCACCACCATCGCCTTGTCCGCAATGGGATCCAGCATGGTGCCCAGCTTGGTTTGCTGCCCCCACGCGCGGGCAAGGTAGCCGTCGAACCAATCGGTGATGGCCGCGCCCACAAACAGGACAACGGCGAGGATATCCGCATAGGGCCGCGTGAAATAGAGGAACATGACGGCCACCAACGGTGCCGCAATCAGGCGCAGGGTCGTCAGGATATTGGGTATGTTCCAGATCATGGCGTCATCTCTAACGTGAAGACCGGGCGGCTGAAAGGGCGCGGGTCACTGGTCGTGGAAATAGTCATAGACCTTCTGCGCCAGGCCTTCGGACACGCCCTCGACCGCCTTGAGATCGGCGAGGTTCGCGCGCCCCACGGCCTTGGCCGATCCGAAATGCGCCAGCAATGCGCGTTTGCGCGCCGCCCCCACGCCCGGAATATCGTCCAGCGGGTTCTTCATGTTGGCCTTGGCGCGCTTGGCCCGGTGCGTTCCGATGGCGAACCGGTGCGCTTCGTCCCGCATCCGCTGCACGAAATAGAGCACCGGATCATTGTGGCGCAGGGCAAAGGGGCGCTGTCCCACGCGGTGGAACTCTTCCTTGCCCGCGTCACGGTCGATGCCCTTGGCCACACCCACCATCGGAATGTCCTGCACCCCATGCTCGCTCATGATCTCCGCCACGGCACTGACCTGCCCCGCGCCCCCGTCGATCAGCAACAGGTCGGGCCACATGCCCTTGGACCGATCCGGGTCCTCGTTCAGCAGGCGTTTGAACCGGCGGTGCAGCACTTCCTTCATCATGCCAAAGTCATCGCCGGGGGTCAGGTCATCGCCCTTGATGTTGAACTTGCGGTAGCTGTTTTTCATGAACCCGTCGGGGCCTGCGACGATCATGCCGCCCACGGCGTTGGTGCCCTGAATGTGGCTGTTGTCGTAGACTTCGACACGCTGCGGCGGCGCGGGCAGGTCGAACGCCTCGGCCAGTCCGCGCAGCAGCTTGGCCTGTGTCGCACTTTCGGCCATCTTGCGCGCCAGGCTTTCGCGCGCGTTGCGCAGCGCGCTGTCCACCAATTCGGCCTTTTCGCCCCGCTGCGGCACCAACAACTCAACCTTGCGGCCCAGCTTCTGGGTCAATGCTTCGGCCATCAGATCGGGGTTCTCAATCTCGTTGGAAAGGATCAGCTGCCGGGGCGGCTCCTTGGTGTCGTAGAACTGGCCCAGGAATGCCTCCAGCACCTCCGCCGCATCCACATCCGCGCCCACACGCGGATAGAAATCCCGGTTGCCCCAGTTCTGGCCCGCCCGGATAAAGAACACCTGCACACAGGCCTGCCCCTGTTCCAGATGCAGCGCCACGATGTCGGCCTCATCCACGTTGCGCGGGTTGATGCCCTGGGCCGTCTGCACCTGCGTCATGGCACGGATCCGGTCGCGCAGGGCGGCGGCCCGCTCGAACTCCATCGCTTCGGACGCCTCCTGCATCTCGGAAGCAAGGCGCGCCTGAATGTCCGTTGATTTGCCGGACAGGAACTTTTCCGCGTCCTTCACCGTCTGCGCATACGCCGCCTTGTCGATCATGCCGACGCACGGGCCGGAGCACCGCTTGATCTGGTACTGCAGGCAGGGGCGCGTGCGGCTGTCGAACATCGCATCCGTACAATTGCGCAGCAGGAAAACCCGCTGCAGCTGGTTCAGCGTCCGGTTCACCGCGCCCGCGCTGGCAAAGGGTCCGTAATACGCGCCTTTCTGCTTTTTCGCGCCGCGATGCTTTTTGATCTGCGGATAGTCGTGGTCGCCGGTCACAAGGATGTTGGGAAAGCTTTTGTCGTCGCGCAGCAGCACATTGAACTTGGGCTTGAGCTGCTTGATCAGGTTCTGTTCCAGCAACAGCGCCTCGGTTTCCGTGCGCGTGGTCAGGAACATCATCGACGCTGTCATGCTGATCATACGTGCGATGCGCGCGCTGTGACCGGTGGGGCGGGCATAGTTCGAAACCCTGGCCCGCAGGTTGCGCGCCTTGCCCACGTACAAAACCCGGCTGTCACGGTCGAGCATCCGGTACACGCCCGGTGAGCTGTCCAGCGTCTTGAGATACCCTTGGATCACGTCGTGCCCCACAGGCACAGGGGTAACAACCTCAGGCTGATCTTCAGGTGTCAACTTCGCCATACGATTCTACCCCCTTCCCTGATTTGGCTGCACCAGAGACACGTGTGGTGCAAGCGTTGAGACATCCACCGAACCTGTGGATAAACTTGGAGACAACTTCTGGACCTTGGGAATTTTTCGTTGTTTTTTGGGGCTTTCGCTCATGTGCCTATTTTTTAGGCACTTTTTCAACCCATTGATTTTGCTTGTTAATTTTTTACTCACCGAACAAGTGCCTGAAATCAAACGTCTTTTGGTAACGTTTTTGTAACAGACATTAATGCGGTGCAAAACTTCCCTTACGTCGCCTATTCGACACCCACCACGTCCGGCGTTTCCCACGCCAGATGCTGCCCGCCATCGACGCACAGAAGCTGGCCCGTGATTCCCGGCGAATCGAGGAAGTAGCCAAGCGCACCGACGATATCTTCGGGGTTTGATCCGCGTTGCAAAACGGTTGCGGCGCGTTGCTTGGCAAAATGCTCGGCGCTTTGGCGACCACCCTGCAGGGTCGGACCGGGGCCGATGGCGTTCACGCGAATGGCGGGGGTCAGGGCGCGCGCGCTGGTTTGGGTCAGGGCCCACAATCCCATCTTGGCGATGGTATAGGTCATGAATTCCGGCGTCAGCTTGCGCACGCGCTGGTCCACCATGTTGACGATCAGGCCGGATGCTTTCGGCTCGCCACGGTCATCCGTCTCTGGCTCCAGCCCCTGCGCAGCCATCGCCTGTGTCAGCACAAACGGCGCGCGCAGGTTGCTGTCGAGATGCCGGTCCCACCCGGCGCGGGTCGCACTGGTGATGTCGTCATATTCAAAGATCGACGCGTTGTTGATAAGGCAGGTGATCGGGCCACCCAAGGCGTTGACCGCGCGCGGAAACAAGCCTTGTGTCGCGTCTTCGTCGAGCAAGTCAGCTTGCAGGGCCACACCCTTTTGCCCCGCCGCCTCGATCTGCGCCACGGTTCCGTCCGCGCCCTTGGACGAGCTGGCGTAATGCACCGCCACGTCATAGCCGCGCCCGGCCAAATACACGGCCATCGCCTGACCCAGCCGGTGGCCGGCCCCTGTCACCAGTGCTCGTGTCATGTCATGCGCTCCTGTGGTCCTTAGCTGAGTACGACAACCAGATAGGCCACATAAAGCGCCGTCAAGACAACGCCCCAAATGCGGTTGATGTCCTGCCGCATATAGACAAACGGGACCAGCAGGATGGATGCGCCCAACATGACCCACAGGTCGAATTTCAGGAAGGCCGGATCAACCGGGATCGGCCCGACAAGGCTCGCCACACCGATGATGGCCAGCAGGTTGAACATGTTCGACCCAATCACATTGCCCAACGCAACGTCCGCCTGACGCCGCAATGCGGCCATCACGGTGGTCGCGAGTTCGGGCAGCGATGTGCCGACCGCCACCAACGTCAGGCCGATCACCGTATCGCTTACCCCATAGGTTCGGGCGATGATCGTGGCGTTGTCCACCAACAGGTCCGCACCAAGCGGCAGGCCAATGATGCCAAGCACCACAAAGACCGCAATGCGCCACCACGGCAGATCGGGGTCCACCCCTTCGATCTCTTCGGGGACGGCCGTGCCTTCCGCGCATGCGGCGCGGTGGCCCTTGGCCTCCATCGCGGCGTCCAGGAGGACCAGCCCGAGGGCTGCCAGCAGCACAAGCGCCGCGATCCAGTCGAACACGCCGCGAAAGGCCAGCGCGATAAAAAGGACAGAGGCTGCGATCATGAAATTGAACGTCTTGCGCGTCTCGCATTCCGACGTGTGCATCGTCGCCAGCAGCGCAGGAATGCCCAGCACCAGCAGGATGTTTGCGGTGTTCGAGCCAACGACGTTGCCCATGGCGATGCCCGGTGCGTCCTCCAGCACCGCCTGTATCGCGATCAGCAGTTCCGGCGCAGAGGTGCCAAAGGCGACGATGGTCAGGCTGACGATCAGCGCAGGCACACCCAGCCGCAGGGACAGGTTGACCGCCCCTTTGACCAGACTGTCACCGGCCAGCAGCAGGATGAGCAGGCCAAGCCCGCTCAGCACCCAGGGCATAATGTCTTGCATCAGCCGGTCCCCCGCCCGCACGAACAGGGGCCCTTGCCAATACGGTAGCGTCCGCAGCTACATTTGGCCGATTTCAAACGTTTGCCACCGATCCAATGCAATTTGCCCAACATCGCCAGCACGGCGATAAAGACCAGAAACAGCACAACGATCTTTGACAACACAGCTACAGTCCAAACTGGGCAAACGCGGCCCGCTCTTCGATCGAACTGATCGCGTCGTCGATGACCCGCGCGCCGAAGCGCGAGAAGAAGGGGCGTTTGACGCCATAGCGGCGCAGCTTGACCTTTTCCCCGAACCGCTCCGTCAGGTGCGGCTTGAGGTGCCCGATCCCGTCAATGAGCCCGAGTTTCGTGGCCTTCTGCGCCAACCAGATCTCACCGGTGAACAGCTCGGTTTCCGTGTCCAGTTTCGCACCCCGCCGCGCCTGCACGTGATCTATGAAATTGGTGTGGATGTCGTTGAGGATACCCTTGAGACGTTCAATGTCCTCGGGTTGTTCGGGCCGGAACGGGTCGAGCATCGATTTGGATTTACCAGCGGTATAGACGCGCCGTTCGACCCCTTGGCGGGCGAGGAATTCGTGCGCACCAAAACCTGCGGAAATCACACCGATCGACCCGACCACCGAACTCGGATCCGCATAGATTTCGTCCGCAGCGGCCGCCAACCAGTACCCGCCCGACGCAGCCACATCTTCGACAAAGGCGATGACGGGAATGTCCTTTTCCTCGGCCAGCCGACGGATGCGTGCACCAATGAGCGACGATTGCACAGGGCTGCCACCCGGCGAATTGACCTCAAGTGCGACGGCAACGGGTTTGCCGCGGGAAAACGCCTTTTCGATCACAGGCGCCAGCGCACGGTCATTCAGCGCGCCCCGCCCTCCTCCGGCGATCACCCCTTGCAACCGGATCACGGCCACGGTGGGGTCGGAATTCATGAAGGGGATCCAGCGTTTCATCCCAGCCCATGTAGATTGCACACGCCGTGCAAACAAGGGCAGCGCTGCAAGACACGGAGGTTACGTGGCCCGATTGCACGCCACGTCACTGGCGAATGCGCCACCCGGACTTGAAAATCCACCAAATCGCCCCGAGGCAGAGGGCCGTGAACCCGGCAATCGCCAGCAGCGACGTGGCAATCGGAACGTCCGCCAGCCCGAAGAAAGACCAGCGAAATCCCGAGATCAGATAGACCACCGGGTTGAACATCGAAATCGTTTGCCACACCGGCGGCAGCATCGAAATCGAGTAGAACGAGCCGCCGAGAAACACGAGCGGTGTCACGATCAGCAAGGGCACCAGTTGCAGTTGCTCAAAGCTGCCGGCCCAGATGCCGATGATGAACCCAAAGAGCGCGAAACTGATACAGGTCAGCACCAGAAACGCCACCATCGCAAGCGGGTGCGCGATTTCGATATCCACAAAGAAAAAGGACGTGATCAGGATGATGATCCCGATGAACATTGCCTTGGTCGCCGCCGCACCGACATACCCCATCACGATCTCCAGAAAATTCACCGGCGCGGACAGCAGTTCGTAGATCGTGCCAATGAATTTCGGGAAATAGATGCCGAACGACGCGTTCGAAATCGCCTGCGTCATCACCGTGAGCATCACGAGTCCCGGCACGATGAACGCGCCGTAACTCACCCCTTCGACCTCGTCGATACGGCTGCCGATGGCGGCGCCGAACACCACGAAATAGAGGGACGTGGACAGAACAGGCGAAATCAAGGATTGCGCAATCGTGCGGAAAAACCGCGCCATTTCAAAGACGTAAATCGCCCGGATCGCTGACCAGTTCATGCTGCATCCTCCGGTTTGTGCACCAGTGAGACAAAGATGTCTTCGAGGCTGGATTGCTGTGTTTCAACATCGCGCAGCTGCAAACCGGCGCTGGCCACGTCTTGCAGCAGGCGGGTGATGCCGGTGCGTTCGGATTTGGTGTCATAGCGATAGACAAGGCTCTGACCATCCTCGCCCACATGCAGGTCATACGCGGCGAGCGCGTCCGGCACCGCATGCACCGGATCGGTCAGTTGCACCACCAGCTGTTTCTGACCCATCCGGGCCATCAGCTTGTCCTTGTCCTCCACCAGGAGGATTTCGCCGCTGTTGATCACCGCCACGCGGTCAGCAATCGCTTCGGCCTCTTCGATGTAATGCGTGGTCAGGATCGTGGTGACGCCTGCGCTGCGCAACTGCCCCACAATGTCCCACATGTCCTTGCGCAGCTCCACGTCGACGCCTGCGGTCGGTTCATCGAGAAACAGCACCTTTGGATCATGCGCCAGTGCCTTGGCGATCAGAACGCGGCGTTTCATGCCCCCCGACAGCGCCCGGATCTGGCTGTCCCGCTTGTCCCAGAGCGACAGGCGTTTCAGGATATCCTCAACCGCGGCGTCCTTGCGCCCCTTGCCGAAAAGGCCGCGGGAAAAGCGCACGGTGTTGATCACCTTTTCAAACGGTTCCAGCGCGATTTCCTGCGGCACGAGGCCAATAAGACTGCGCGCGGCGCGGTAGTCCCGTATAATGTCGTGCCCGGCGACACTCACCGTGCCGGAGGTCGGCATGGTGATACCGCACACGGTCGAAATCAGCGTCGTCTTGCCGGCCCCGTTAGGGCCAAGCAGCGCGAGGATCTCGCCCTCTTCAATGTCGAGCGAAACGCCCTTGAGCGCCTCGAACCCGTCATCATAGGCCTTGCGGACGTTCTGAATGCTCAGAATGGGTGCCATGGAGGTCTCCGAAATCAAGATTGTGTGACCGGTATCCAACCCGGACGCACAAGACCAGCGCATCGGCGCACACCGCGATGTGCGCGGCGCCTAGCTTTTGCCGGTGATCCGTCCCAGCCACCCCTTTTTCTCCGCCTCTGGCGCCGCGTCTGCGTCCTCGGTCGCGGGGTCGGCCGGTCCTTCAAGGTGGTCTTGCAGGTTGGAAAAGAACTGGTCCGCCATCTTCTTGGCAAACCCGTCGATGATGCGGCTGCCCAACTGGGCGAGCTTGCCGCCCACCTTCGCTTCTACATCATAGCTGAGCGTGGTGCCGGTATCCGATGGCGCAAGCCGCACTTCGGCACCGCCCTTTGCAAATCCAGCGGCGCCGCCCTTGCCTTCGCCGGAAATCGTCAGGGCCTCATTCTCGGTCATGTCAGACAGCGCCACCTTACCTTTGAAAGTCGCTTTGACCGGGCCGACCTTTTGCACCACAGTCGCCTCGAATCCGTCAGCGGCGTTGCCCGTGACCTCGGTGGCACCGGGCACGCAGGCCTTGAGCGTGTCCGCGTCCAGAAGGGCCGCATAGACGGCAGCGGGCGGGGCGGCGATTTCGCGGGTGTCGGACATCTTCATCGGCTGGGCTCCCTCGTGCTTGCGATGCGTCTGCATGACGCTACCGCAGCCGCCGCGCCGCCGCCATACGCGAATCTGCGTGACAGCCCGCCGGTTCGTGATAGGCGTGGCCCATGGGCACGTCGGATCGAAACATTGCCGGGCTGGGCATTCTGTTTGTGCTGGTGGGAGTGTTTTGCATTTCCGTCAACGATCTGTTGATCAAGCAGCTGTCCGGCGGATACCCCTTGCACGAACTGGTGTTTGTGCGGTCCGGGTTCGGCATCCTGTTCACCCTCGTTCTGGTTCAGTTCGAAGGCGGTTGGCGGATCCTGCGCACCCGCCACCCCATCCTGCATGCCACACGCGGCCTGTTGATCGTGATAGCCAACATGACCTTCTTCGTGGCACTCGCCGTGCTGCCATTGGCCGATGCGACGGCCCTGTTTTTCGCGGCACCGCTGTTCATCACGTTGCTGTCGATCCCCGTGCTGGGGGAAAAAGTGGGGCCGATGCGCATGGGGGCCGTCATTGTCGGATTTATCGGCGTCCTGATCATGCAGCGGCCCTGGGCCGGGTCGGATACACTGACAGTGAGCCGCATTGTCCTGCTCCTGCCGGTGCTTTCGGCGCTGACCTATGCGCTGAACCAGATCCTCACGCGCAAGCTGGGCGTCGAAAGCAAGGCCAGCGCGATGGCCATCTATATCCAGGTCATGTTCATCCTTGTGTCGGGCGGATTCTTCCTCGTGGCAGGGGACGGGCGGTTTGCCGAAGGGTCGACCAACGCCTCCGTCACGTTTCTGCTGCGCGCGTGGGTGTGGCCCGCGCCGGGTGACATGTGGGTGTTTGGCGCACTCGGCTTGAATGTGGCGATCATCGGGTACTGCCTGAGCCAGGCCTACCGGCTGGCGGACGCTGCAACCA
The DNA here is from genome assembly GCF_047777875.1 of Tateyamaria rhodophyticola. Taxonomy (GTDB): domain Bacteria; phylum Pseudomonadota; class Alphaproteobacteria; order Rhodobacterales; family Rhodobacteraceae; genus Tateyamaria. The sequence continues at coordinate 1,018,000 of NZ_CP180519.1, forward strand.
TCGCGCCATTCGAATATATCGGGCTGCCGCTGGCGGTCTTCTGGGGCTTTGTGGTGTTTGGTGACCTGCCCGTGTGGGAGGTCTGGACCGGTATGGCCCTGATCCTTGGCGCAGGTCTGTTCGTGTTCCTGCGCGAACGACAAAAGGCGCGCATCGTGGCGCGCGGCAAGATCAAGGGCCGGTACTGATCAGGCGGTGACGTCGATCACCACCTTGCCCGTCGCCGTCCGTGTGCGCAGCAATTCCAGACCGTCATTGGCCTGGCCCAGTGGCAAAACGTGGCTGACATGCGGCTTGAGCTTGCCTTGCGCGTACCAATCAAACAGCACCTCGAAACTGCTGGTCAGCACGCGTGGATTCACGCGGGTGTATCCGCCCCAGTAAAAGCCGAGCACCGTCAGGTTCTTGACCAAAAGGTAATTTGCAGGGATTTGCGGCACCGTCCCGCTGGCAAAGCCAAGAGGCAGCAGCCGGGCCTCGGGATTGCATGCGCGCAGCGCTGCATCGAACAGCGCCCCGCCCACCGGGTCATAGACCACATCCGCCCCGCCAAGCGCCTTGACGTCCGCGCGCAGATCACAGGTCTCACTGTCCAGCAGATGGTCTGCCCCCGCTTCACCCGCAACGCGCAGCTTGTCAGCGCCGCGCGCGCAGGCAATGACTTCGGCCCCCATCAGCTTGCCCAGCTCGACCGCGGTCAGGCCAACCCCACCCGACGCGCCCAGCACCAAAAGCCGCTCTCCCGGTTGCAGCCGCGCCTTGTAATCAAGGCCCACATGGCTGGTGCCGTAGGCCACGAGAAACGCCGCCGCATCCACGAAATTCATCGCATCCGGGATCGGCACGCATACGTCCGCGGGCAAGGTCGCGTATTCGCCCAAACCCCCGAACCCGGCATAGGCCGCGATGCGCTGCCCTTCGGACAGATGCGTCACGCCTTCGCCCACCGCAGCAACCGTGCCCGCCATCTCCATGCCCAGTGTCGCGGGCAGCGCGGGTTTCTCCTGATAGGTGCCCTTCACGATCAACAGATCGCCAAAGTTCAGACCACAGGCGGCCACACGCACCAGCACCTCGCCGGGTCCCGCCACGGGCTGTGCCACGTCGTTCAGAACCAATGGCTGGCCCAGTTCCGTCACCTGCATTGCACGCATGTCGCCTGTCTCCGTTTGCTCACCGGGGACTACTCTGCATCCCCCATTCGGTGCAGCGCATACCCCACCTGCACGGCGGCGAAAAGCAACCCGTTCGAAATCCAGATCACGACCAGCGCCAAAAGCGCATCCCGCGACGGCGCCAGCGCATCATAGAACCCGTTTATGTTGAAAAGCCAAAGCGCACAAATGAGAGCCGCTGACACCCCAAGCCCAATGGCCGTGGCCGTCAGAAACAGACGTGGAAGCGATGCGTCAGACATGATTCAAAGCTAGGCGGCGCGGCGCCCCGGTCAAAGACCAGACGCTTAGAACGCCTCGGGCTGCGCCTCGCGCGCCATGTGATCCAGAACGGCGTTGACGAATTTGGGCTCTTTGCCTTCTGGGAAAAACGCCCGCGCCACGTCGACATATTCCGTGATCACCACGCGCGGCGGCGTGGCCTTGTCGCGCAATTCGGCACCAGCGGCCCGGAACAGCGCCCGCAATGTGGGGTCAATCCGCGCAATCGGCCATTTCGCGACCAATGCCCGATCCGTCGCCTGGTCAATCGGCGCCTGATAGTTCACCGCATCGTCTAGCACGCGTTCAAAGTGGCCGGGGTCCCCTTCGGCCATCTCGTCCCCGTCATAGACCTCGCCAAACCGGTGATCCATGAATTCGACCTTGATCTGATCGACCGTCTGCGCGGACTGCTCCATCTGGAACAGCGCCTGCACGGCATAGAGCCGCGCGGCAGACCGCATCTTGCGTTTCTGATTTCCCGACAGGGTCATGCTTGGTTGGGCCTCATCTCACCGGCAAGGATGGTGTCTTCTCCGGCCGGTTTGAACCCGACCCCCTTGCTCTGGCGGCCCCACTTACGGCTGAGCGCGATCAGGTGCAAGGCCGCAGCCGCCGCCCCGCCCCCTTTGTTTTGCCCGTCCGGGTCGGCGCGCACCTCGGCCTGTGCGGTGTTCTCCACCGTCAGGATACCATTGCCGATGCAAAGCCCCTGCAGACCCAGCAGCTGCAACGCCCGGCTGCTGTCATTGCACACCGTCTCGTAATGCGTCGTTTCCCCCCGGATCACACAGCCAAGCGCCACGTAGCCGTCGAAATTCGACATGCGTTCCGAAATGCCGATGGCCGTGGGGATCTCCAACGCGCCCGGCATTTCGATCAGGTCCCATGTCGCACCCGCCGCCTCGATCTCCGCCTTGGCACCCGCCACAAGGTTGTCCGCAATCCCCTTGTAATACGGCGACACGACAATCAGCACCTTGGTCGGGCTGTCAAAGCGGGGCGTGTCCAGCACGTGGTGTTCAATCGATGCCATCAGGTGTCTCCGGGAATGGGGCGCGTGCCCACGATCTCAAGGTCATACGCACTCAGACCTACATAGGTCGTGCGCGGGCTGTTGGTCAAAAGGATGAGCCGCGTCAGCCCCATATTGGACAGCATCTGCGCCCCAAGGCCAATATTCTTGACGACGCGCGGGCCCTCCTCCTCATCGGAAAAGAGCGATTTGCGCGGCTCACGGAACAGGCACACAACACCGCGCCCCTCGGCGGCAATCGCCTCCATCGCGCGCGGCAGCTCGCCCACCGGCTTCGGCCCAAGGCCCAGGATATCCGTCACTTCGTTCAGAGCATGGGTCCGGATCAACACCGGCTCATCCGTCTCCAGATCTCCCTTGGACAGGGTGACATGTTCGATCCCATGGGTCTGGTCGGTGAAAATCCGCATGTCCCAATCGCCGCCATGCTGGGATGTGATCACCCGGCGGTCTGTCTCCACCACAAGGTTGTCGTGGCGGCGGCGATACGCGATCAAATCGGAAATCGTCCCGATCTTGAGCCCATGCGTGGCGGCATAGGACACCAGATCCGGCAACCGCGCCATCTCACCATCTTCCTTCATGATCTCACAGATCACGCTCGACGGATAATGCCCGGCCAGCCGCGCAACATCACAGCCCGCTTCCGTATGCCCCGCCCGCACCAGGACACCGCCCTTGCGCGCGCGGAGCGGAAATACATGCCCCGGTGTGGCAATGTCCGCCGCCGTTGCCTGCGGATTGATGGCCGTCGCAATGGTGCGCGCCCGATCCCCTGCCGAAATCCCGGTGCTGACCCCCTCCCGCGCCTCGATCGACACGGTAAACGCGGTCTCATGCCGCGACGAATTGTGCATCGCCATCATCGGCAGACCAAGTGCCTCGATCCGCTCCGCGGGCAAGGTCACACAGATCAAACCCCGACCATGGGTCGCCATGAAATTCACCGCCTCCGGTGTCGCGAAATCCGACGGAATCACCAGATCCCCTTCATTCTCGCGATCCTCATGATCGACCAGGATGAACATCCGGCCGCGCCGCGCCTCTTCGATAATGTCCTCGATCGGCGAAATGGCATTGGCCAGGTCCGTCTCGACCGGCCCAGGGGTTTCAAAGCTCATGCAAAGCCTCTCCAAAAGCAGCGTGCTCCGCACATAATCGAACAGAGCCACGGTGGCCAGCAGAACGCCACGGCCACGCCCCGTCTCTGTTCCGAAAAAATCCCCCCCGGAGGGCCGGGCCGCAATCCTGCAAATACCCACATGATGCGAGCATATCCGCACCAAGCGCCAAAGACCGCGTCAGGCGCAGCCTGTCCTTTGGATCAACCCACCTCGGCGAGACGCGCAACATATCGCGCCAGCGTGTCGATCTCGAGGTTCACGGCATCTCCCACACCCACATCACCCCATGTGGTGACCTGCTTTGTATGCGGGATGAAGTTGATGCCGAAAACCGCACCCTCGACGTCGTTGACGGTCAGGGATGTGCCGTTCAGCGCGACGGACCCCTTTGGCGCAATGAACCGCGCCAGCGCATCCGGCGCGCGCAGGTTCACGCGCGTGCTGTCGCCTTCGTCTTCGACCGACACCACCTCGGCGACACCGTCCACGTGACCGGAGACAATATGCCCACCCAACTCGTCACCGACCTTGAGCGCGCGTTCCAGGTTCAGCCGCTTGCCCACGACCCACGCGCCAAGATTGGTCTTCGACACCGTCTCGGCACTCACCTGCACCTCGTACCAGTCGGCTCCAAGATCCACGACCGTGAGGCACACGCCATCGGACGCAATCGACGCCCCCATATCAATCCGGCCCGTGTCATAGCCGGTGCCGATACGGACCCGCAGATCGCCCTCTTCCACCAGCGATGTGATGGTCCCGATATCCGTGATGATGCCTGTGAACATGTCCGATCTCCCGCGCTTGCCCCCGCAGGTAGCGGCGCGGCGGGCCAAGGGCAAGGGTCACGCGATTTGCACTCTTTCGTGTGTTCAGCCATAAAATCGCCCCAGTCACGTGTTCATCCTGAGTTAACGACATGCCGCGTATCAGAAACGAGATGACCTTGACCGCCCCAGACACACGCGTGTTCCTGTTCCTGCAAGGGCCCCACGGGCCCTTTTTCCACCGACTTGGCGCCATGCTGCGACGCGCAGGCGCAACGGTGTGGCGCGTGGGGTTCAATGCCGGTGACCGGGCCTTCTGGTTCCATCCGGCCAGCTACATCCCCTATCGCGGCGCGGCGACAGACTGGGCCGCGACATTTGCTGCGCTGGTCGACGACAAGGGTGTGACCGACATCGTGCTTTACGGTGACGTGCGCCCCGTCCACGCCGAAGCTGTGGCCGAGGCCAAACGCCGCGGTCTGACCGTGCATGTGTTCGAAGAAGGCTACATGCGCCCCTATTGGGTGACCTATGAACGTGGCGGCACCAACGGCAATTCGCGCCTGATGGACATGTCGGTGGCCGACATGCAGACCGCGCTTGCCCAATCCGATATGGAGGCACCGCTGCCGCCCGGGCACTGGGGCGACATGCGGCAACACGTGTTCTACGGCGCGCTCTACCATTGGTTCGTGTTGTTCCGGAACGGGCATTACCGCAATTTCCAGCCACATAGGTCGCTCACCGTGGCCAAGGAATTCCAGCTGTACCTCAAACGCCTGCTGCTGATGCCAGTGCAGACACTGGACCGGATGCAGGCCACGCTGCGCGTCCGCTATGGTGGCTTTCCGTATCACCTCGCCTTGCTGCAACTGGAACATGATTCCAGCTTTCAGGAACACTCGCCCTTCTCGACAATGACCGACTTTCTCGAACTGGTGATCGACGGCTTTGCCAAAGGTGCGCCGGGCCACCACCACCTCGTGATCAAGGCCCATCCGCTCGAAGACGGGCGCACGCCGATCCGTCGTACCATCCGCCGCCTCACCCGCGAGAAGAACCTCGCCGGGCGCGTGCATTACGTGCGGGGCGGCAAGCTCGCGCAGCTTCTCAACGACGCGCGCAGCGCCGTCACCGTGAATTCCACCGCCGCCCAACAGGTGCTGTGGCGTGGCATCCCGCTCAAGGTGTTTGGCCGCGCCGTCTTTGCAAAACCGGAATTCGTCAGCGATCAGCCGTTGCCGGAATTCTTTGGCGGTGCCAGCCGCCCGGACAACCGCGCCTACAAGGACTACCGCCGCTATTTGCTGGAAACATCGCAACTCCCCGGCGGGTTCTATTCCGCGCGCGGCCGCAGACAGTTGCTGCGCCAGGTGGTCGATATGATGCTGTCGGGCGAGGATCCTTATGACGCATTGGCCTCCGGCACCGCGGCTCCGAGGCAACAGTTGCGGTTGGTGAAGTGACCGACACAACCCCTATGGCTGGATTTTTGTCCACGCATTCGGTAGGTTGACGCACAAATGGCACCGAAAAATCGGGCCACACGATAAGAACAGGTGCCCGAAACGGGCGCCATGAGGCAGAAAAACAGGTCGAGGAGACCGAGCAGTGACTTTCCCGACATTCCGCTGGGCGCGCGTCGTCGCGCTGTTTTTGATCTGTACGCTTGTTGCGTCTTGCGGTCTGCCACGTGTGGGCCCGAACAAGCGCGAGATTTTCGCAGGCTCTGTCCAAAAGGAAGGCGATGCCTTCATCGTCGCCGTGAACGACCGGGTGACACGGGCCACGGCTGTGACCCCCGCGCTTGGCTTTTCGGACGAATTTGTGAACGCGGGCCTCGTCGGTTCGGACACGATCCGGCCCGGTGACGTTCTGGGTCTGACAATCTGGGAAAACGTGGACGACGGTCTGCTGGCGAGCGAGGGCACCAATGCGACGGCCCTCGAAGAGGTGCAGGTTGACGGCGCCGGGTTCATCTTTGTGCCCTATGCCGGGCGCATCCGCGCCGCGGGCAACACACCGGAATCGATCCGCCGCATCATCACCAACCGCCTCGAAGAACAGACGCCGGACCCGCAGGTGCAAGTGCGCCGTGTCGCAGGGGACGGTGCCACGGTGTCCCTGATCGGTGCCGTCGGCGGACAAGGCGTGTTCGCCATCGAACGTCCCACGCGCACGCTGGCCTCGATGCTGGCCCGCGCAGGTGGCGTGACCATCGAACCCGAAGTGGCGCAGGTCACGGTGATCCGCAACAACGTGCGGAGCCAAATCCGTCTGCAGGATCTCTACGATCACCCCGAGCTCGACATCGCGCTGCGTGCAGGCGACCGCATTCTTGTCGAAGAAGACACACGGGCATTTACGGTGTTGGGCGCAACAGGCGGACAGGCCCGCGTGCCCTTCGAAAGCCCGACCATCAGCGCCATTGAAGCCATCGCGCAAGTGGGCGGCCTGTCTGCTGCGACCGCGGACCCGACCGGCGTCTTTGTGCTGCGCAACGAAGCGGCAGAGGTGTCGAACGTGGTCCTCGGGCGCGATGACCTCGTCGGGGCGCAGCGTATGGTCTATGTGCTTGATCTGACGCAGCCCAATGGGCTGTTTCAAGCACGCGACTTTGCCATCCGCAGCGGCGACACCGTTTACGTGACCGAAGCGCCTTATACGCAATTCTCGCGCATCATCACCGCGCTCACCACACCGGTTGCTGGCGTCAACCAGCTCTCCGGCAGTCTGAGCGCCAACTGACGCGGCCATGAACGCCTCTGACATACCGGCCGCCGGACCTGCCAGGGCCCGGCGGCTTTTCGTTTACAACGGCGGTTTTCTGACCCAAAGGCGCGTGCGGCGGATCCTTGATCTCGCTGGATATCGCGTGCGCGTGGGGCGGCCGACGCCAGACGACCTGATCGGTGTCTGGGGCAACGCAGGCACTGCGCATCGCGGGCTTGCCGTGGCCGAACGGCGTCAGGTGCCGGTGGTCCGGATCGAAGATGCGTTCTTGCGCTCACTGTTTCCGGGACGCTCCGGATCGCCGCCCCTGGGGTTGCTGATTGATCACAAGGGGCTGCATTTCGATCCTGCGCAGCCCTCCGATCTGGAAACGCTGTTGGCCACGGACCCGCTCGACGATGCCGCACTGCTGGCCCGCGCACGCGGCGCGATCGAACGGATGCGCGAGGCGCATCTGAGCAAGTACACCGCCTTTGACCCGGACCACACGGTGCCCGAGCCCGGCTATGTGCTTGTTCTGGACCAGACCCGAGGCGACGCCTCGGTCGCCGCATCACATGCCGACCGGAACCGGTTCCGCGAAATGCTGTTCGTGGCGCAGGACGAACATCCCGGCGCGCGTATCGTGATCAAAACGCATCCCGAAACCCACGCCGGTCATCGCTCCGGCTACTTCACCGACGAGGATCTGAACCACCGGGTGTCCTTTTGCAGCGATCCGGTCAGTCTCTGGACTCTGATGGAAGGGGCCGTGGCCGTATACACCGTATCCTCGGGTGCGGGGTTCGAGGCGATCCTCGCCGGACACAAACCCCGCCTGTTCGGTCAACCGTTCTATGCCGGGTGGGGGCTGACGCAGGACGAATTTCCGGTGCAGCGGCGTCAGCGCACCCTGACCAAGGCGCAGCTCTTTGCCGCCGCCATGATGCTTTATCCGAAATGGTATGACCCGCACCGCGACCGCCTGTGCGATCTGGAAACCGCGATCGAAGCGCTTGCCGCCGAAACGCGCGCATGGCGGGCAGATCATCGGGGCTGGGTCGCAAGCGGCATGCGGCTTTGGAAGCGCAAGCCATTGCAGCAGGTGTTTGGCCAGTGGAAGGCCATGACATTTGAGGACACGCCCGCAAAGGCACGTGCGCAGGATCGGCCGTGGATGGTGTGGGCGGGCAAGGCGCAGGTCGGCCACGAAGACGCCGTGCGGGTCGAAGACGGCTTTTTACGGTCGCGCGGGTTGGGCGCTGACCTCGTGCCGCCCCTGTCGCTGGTGGCGGATGCGCAGGGCATCTACTATGACCCGACGCGGCCCAGTGATCTTGAACAGCTGATCCGCGCGCGCCGCAATTTGCGTCCCGATCAGGAACGGCGTGCCGAACGGCTGGTGACGGCGCTGACCCGCAACGCGCTGAGCAAATACAATCTGGGTGGCGCATTGCCCGACATGCCGGACGGTCCCGCGATCCTCGTCGTGGGACAGGTTGAGGATGATGCCTCCATCCGGCTGGGGGCGGGCGACATCCGCACCAATGCGGCGCTCTTGCACGCGGCACGCGCTGCCAATCCCGACGCCACGATCATCTATAAACCGCACCCGGACGTTGAGGCCGGTTTGCGCGCGGGCGCCGCCGATGCCAGCGGCGTTGCCGACATCATCGCCACACATGCGGATATCACGGCGCTGCTTGACCGGGTGGAAACCCTCTGGACCATGACGTCGCTGAGCGGGTTTGAGGCGCTGCTGCGCGGTATCCACGTCGTGACGACCGGCGCGCCCTTCTATGCCGGATGGGGGCTGACAGAGGACCGTGGCACGGTTCCGCCACGCCGTCGCGAGGACGTCCCGCTTTTGGGCCTGGTGCATGCGACACTGATCGACTACCCGCGCTATTTCGATCCCGTGACCCGCACCGCATGCCCGGTCGAAGTGGTCGTGGACCGGCTTGCCAGTGGCACCGTGCCCCGTCCCGGTCTTGGCAATCGCACCCTGTCGAAACTACAGGGCATCCTCGCCAGCAAGTCACATCTGTGGCGCTGACCGTACCCATTCGTGCTGAATATCCGCGCCAACCGCACAGACCCTGGTCAGCGCATAGCGCGGTGCCTCACTCAGCCGGCCAAGGCCAAGCGCGCCGATATTCGGCAAGCCTTCGGCCCCGACGGCAAGCCCTGCGGTAAACCCGACCAGCCGGTCCACCAGATCCGCATCGATCAAGGAGGCGGCCAGCGCGCTGCCCCCCTCGCAAAACACCCGCGTCAGCCCGAGACCGCCCAGCTGCGTCATGACATCGTGCGGCTCAAGCTGCCCCGCCGCCGTGGCGCACGGCACAAGCGTCGCGCCAAGATCGCGCCAGGTCTGGCACAGCATCGGGTCCGCATCCTTGCCATGGCACAGGATCACCGGCACCTCCTGCGCGGTGCGCGCCAGAACCCCCATCAGAGGCACGTCAAGCCGGCGCGAAACGACCACGCGCGCGGGCTGCGCATCAATCCCGAGCCCCCGCACGGTCAGCGACGGATCATCCTGTCGCGCCGTGCCACCGCCCACCATCACGGCGTCATGCCGCGCGCGCATCATATGCACCGCGCGCCGCGCCTCGGGCCCGGTGATCCACTGGCTTTCGCCGGTGCCCGTGGCAATGCGCCCGTCAAAACTGTTCGCCAGCTTCAGGGTCAGTTCCGGACGCCCCTGTTCTGTCTTGAGAAAGAACCCGGCCAGATCCTGTTGTGCCTCTTGGGCACATACGCCGGTTTCGACGGTGATACCTGCGGCTTGCAGACGGGCGATCCCCTGCCCGTCGACGCGTGGATCACTGTCCCTCACGGCAATCACGACACGCGCGACACCTGCCGCGATCAACGCATCGGCACAGGGTGGCGTTTGGCCGTGATGTGCGCAGGGTTCCAGCGTGACATAGACATCCGCGCCCTGCGCTGCCGCTCCGGCCTGCGCCAGCGCTTCTGTCTCTGCGTGGGGCCGTCCGCCCGCCTTGGTCCAGCCGCGCCCGACAATGCGGTCGCCCTGCACGATCACGCAGCCGACCGCCGGGTTCGGCGCCACGCGCCCCTGCCCGCGCCGACCCAAGGCCAGCGCAAGGCGCATGAATCGCGTGTCACGCGCGGGCGTCACTCGTCAGCGGACGAGTCGGGCCGCAGCTCAGCCACGAACTTGTCAAAGTCGTCCGCCGCCTGGAAGTTCTTGTAAACGCTGGCAAAGCGCACATAGGCCACCGTGTCGATACGGTTCAGCGCTTCCATCACGATTTCACCGATCTGTGCCGACTGAATGTCCGTTTCACCCATGGATTCCAGTCGCCGCACAATGCCCGAGATCATCTGATCAATCCGTTCGGGATCGATGGGACGTTTCTGCATCGAAATGCGAATAGACCGTTCCAGCTTGTCCCGGTCGAAATCTTCGCGTTTCCCGTTGGATTTGATGACCACGAGGTCACGCAACTGCACACGCTCATACGTGGTGAAACGTCCGCCGCATGCCGGGCAGAAGCGCCGCCGTCGGATCGAAACATGATCCTCAGCCGGACGGCTGTCTTTTACCTGAGTGTCAATATTGCCGCAAAATGGACAGCGCATGGCCTGTGCCCTCTTCGTTCGTCCCGCCTGTAGTGGGGTTTACCCCTTGTTCCACGAAACTATACGGCCTTGCCTAGGTTTTGGGTAGAGGGGAAATCACACCGCTACATGAGCGGTGCGACGTCATTTGCTCAGGATACGAACGCGCACCACCCGTTCGGGCAGCATGGACCGGCACTGCGCATAAGCGTGGGTCGTGCTGAAGGTGAGGCCCTGCGTACGCACATTGGTCGAGTAGGACGATTTTCGGTCGGCCACGGGCTGTGTGGTGAACACGACGCTTTTCCGGCCCGGGAAGGTTGCCGACGGCGCACGCGGCTGTGCAACGGCGATGTCGGCGCCGCGCTGGCCCAACACGTTGCGGGCAAAGATGCCCGCCGCACACCACATCTGCATACCGCCCGCGCCGTCGGCCTCGATGGCCTCAAAGCTGTTGGCGTCGATCTGGCGGACGGGGATCACGATCAACTCACGAAAAAAGAGGCTTTGCGGCAGCGCCAGCGTCGGCACAAGGACAAGCGCGAGGGCGAGGATATGATGTCTGAGCATGTGACGGCTCCTTTTCAGAACCAGTATAGCGTGAATGCGCAGATTCGCTAAGCCAGGTGCGCCACAACCTGCCGCGTCTTTGGCGCATCACGGTGTTCAAAGAGGTAAATGCCCTGCCAGGTGCCCAGCATCATGCGTCCGTCCTTGACCGGAATGCCGAGACTGACCGGCATCATCGCAGCCTTGATATGCGCGGGCATGTCATCCGGCCCCTCATAGGTGTGGGTCAGATACGACATGGCGGGATTGGAACTGGGCGGGACAAGCCGCGCAAAGAACGCGGCCAGGTCCGTTTGCACCTCGGGATCGGCGTTTTCCTGAATGAGCAGCGAACAGGACGTGTGCTGCACAAACAATGTGAGCAAGCCATCGCCCGTCACCCATGCGGCCACATCGCGGGTAAATTCATAGAGGCCCTGCCCAGAGGTGTGCAGCGTAAAGAGGCCCTGTCGCATTACCGGAAAATGCCGTCCCCAAGAGCGTCGATGACCTGTTGGGCCTTTTCCACGGACGCGGTTTCCGCGGCCTCCAGCCCGGAAACCGTGTCGGCACGGACCAGGTTGTGCGTCTTGGTCGCGCCGTCCACGTCGCGCTCGATGGTCGCGCTCAGCCGGTATTGCGGCCCCTCCGCGATCGGCGTCGGCGTGATCCGATAGCCGTTATACTCCACAACCGCGACCTCGCGCGGCGCGCCACCTCCGAACAGACGTTTCAGCAATGACATAAGCTGTCCTCCTTCGGTCCCATGTTAGGACGCAGCGCCCATGCGCGCCAGATAGGTCTCCACGCAGGTTTGCACGTGACGAAACCGGTCACCCCCCAGATGTTTGCCCCCGTACCACCGCGTCACGATCACCACATGATTGCGCAGCTCGGCCCGTTCCAGCATGCGCACAATCACCATCCCCGCACCGCTTTCGCCATCGTCATTCTTGACCGGCCCGGTGTCGAGCAGCACGGCCCATGTGTTGTGGGTCGCTTTGGCGAACTTCTTGGACCGCTTGAGATCCTTGATAAGCGCCAGCGCCGCATCCTTCGACACCGCAGAACCACCGGACACGGCATATTTTGAGCCGCGGTCAGACACCACGCCATCAATAACCGTGAGTTTCATGCAACAGGCACCCATATGGAGACGCCGCACGGATCAGTGCGGCGTCAATCAGGCGTTATTGATCGAGGAAGCTGCGCAGCTTGCGGCTCCGGCTCGGGTGCTTGAGCTTCCGCAGCGCTTTCGCCTCGATCTGGCGGATCCGTTCGCGGGTCACGCTGAACTGCTGGCCCACCTCTTCAAGCGTATGGTCGGTGTTCATGCCGATGCCAAACCGCATCCGCAGCACGCGCTCTTCACGCGGGGTGAGCGAGGCGAGGACGCGTGTGGTGGTTTCCTTGAGGTTTTCCTGAATGGCACTGTCGAGCGGCAGCACGGCATTCTTGTCCTCGATGAAATCGCCAAGCTGGCTGTCTTCCTCGTCGCCGATGGGCGTCTCGAGGCTGATCGGCTCCTTGGCGATTTTCATCACCTTGCGGACCTTTTCCAGCGGCATCTGCAGCTTGTCGGCCAGTTCTTCCGGTGTCGGCTCGCGACCGATCTCGTGCAGCATCTGACGACCCGTACGAACCAGTTTGTTGATCGTCTCAATCATGTGCACAGGAATTCGGATCGTGCGCGCCTGATCCGCGATGGACCGGGTGATTGCCTGACGGATCCACCATGTGGCGTAGGTCGAGAACTTGTAACCGCGGCGGTATTCGAACTTGTCGACCGCCTTCATGAGGCCAATGTTCCCCTCCTGAATCAGGTCGAGGAATTGCAGGCCACGGTTCGTGTATTTCTTGGCGATGGAAATCACGAGGCGCAGGTTCGCCTCGACCATTTCCTTCTTGGCCTGCCGGGCCTCCTTCTCGCCCTTCTGGACTTGCTGCACGATGCGGCGGAATTCCGAAATGTCGAGACCCACATACTGACCCACTTGCGCCATGTCGGCGCGCAGCTCTTCGACCTTTTCAGCGGAGCGTTCGATGAACATCTGCCAGCCGCGACCGGAGCGCCCGCCCATCTCGTCAAGCCAGCCGGGATCAAGCTCGCGACCGCGGTAGGCGTCCACAAATTCCTTGCGGTTGATCCGCGCCTGATCGGCGAGTTTCACGATCGAGCTGTCGATCTGCATGATGCGGCGGTTGATGCCGTAAAGCTGGTCGATCAGCGCCTCGATCCGGTTGTTGTGCAGGTGCAGGTCATTGACCAGCGCAACGATCTCGGACCGCAGCTTCTGATAGGTCTCCTCGTCGCCCGCGGAGAACGACCCGTCCTCGTTCAGCGTTGCGGAAATCCGGTTGTCCTGCATTTCGCTCAGCTGCGCATAATCGCCCGCGATCACGTCGAGCGTCTCGAGCACTTGCGGCTTGAGCGCGGCCTCCATCGCGGCAAGCGACATGTTGGCCTGTTCATCCTCGTCGTCGTCATCATCCTTGGCGATGGGATTGCCGTCGGCATCCAGCTCGGGGGTGTCTTCGGCCTTTTCTTCGGTTGTGCCAGCGGCCTGCACGACCGGTTCGGTCACTTCGCCGTCTTCGCCCATCTGATTACCGAACGTCGCCTCGAGGTCGATCACGTCGCGCAACAGGATTTCTTCGCTCAGAAGTTCGTCGCGCCAGATCGTGATCGCCTGGAAGGTCAGCGGGCTTTCGCAGAGGCCCGCAATCATCGTATTGCGGCCCGCCTCGATGCGCTTGGCAATCGCGATCTCACCTTCGCGGGACAGCAGCTCGACCGACCCCATTTCGCGCAAATACATCCGCACGGGGTCGTCGGTCCGGTCGAGTTTTTCCTGACCCGTGGCGCCCAGCGTCAGATCGCGGGTGCCTTCGGTCGTTGTCACCTCGGTCGAGCCCTTTTGCTCTTCTTCCTCGGCCTCTTCATCTTCGATGATGTTGATGCCCATTTCGGACAGCATCGACATCACGTCTTCGATCTGTTCGGAACTTACCTGATCCGGCGGCAAAACCGTGTTCAGTTGATCATATGTGATATAGCCCTTTTCGCGGGCCTCACCGATCATCTTCTTGACGGCGGCCTGGCTCATGTCGAGCGAATGGGCGTTGTCCTGGTCTTCGGTCTTGGCGTCTTCGTTTGTATCTTTCGCGGCCATGCCGGGCTCCTCTGATCAGGGCTCGTAAGCGAATCACCCCCGTGTGATTCGCTGTGGAGAATCATTTAGCGCTTTGAGTGATTCGGCCACCCATGTAGCTGCATTTTCCTAAGGTTTCGCGGCCAAAACGCATCACCGTCCGGGCTTGGAGAACCTGATTTGGTCCATCAGGGCGGCAAAGGCATCGCGTTCCTGTCGGCTGATGCGGGCGCCGTTGTCGCCCGTATCGTATTCTGCGTTGTCTTCCTGACCGCTCCGTACGGCGCGGGATGCGGCAGCGGCGGCCTGACTGAGGCGCCATGTCACGCCTTCATCTGCCACCCCTTCGAGGTCCTGCACCGCATCCGCAATCTCTGCGTCCAGTCCCCGTGCAGCGCTGAGTTTTGCGAGCTCTTCGGCCACGGTCAAACGGGCCATGTCGGCATCGCCGGGTGTGCGGACACAGGGGACAATGGCCACATGGCGCGCAGACAGCAGATTATCAAGGGCATCAGGGCCAAGTGCGCTGAATATCTTTTCGCGCAACACCCCTTCGCCATCCTCAGCGTGGCGCAGAATCAGGTCGCGCAGCGTGCGATGTTCCGGGTCGGCGCATGGCAGCGCCTCGATCCCGCTTTCGAACTCTTCCGCGATATCCGGCGTCAGGATCAGGGCCGCAAGGATCACCGCCTCGCGCAGGTGATCGGTGATTTCAAGATTGGCCTGCGCCAGTGCCGACGACTTGGTGCTGGCCAGCGCCGTGGGCGGTGCATTCCATGCGCGGCGGGCTTGCGGGCCACGCTGTGGCCTGAACAACTGCCAGCGCAGGTCCTTGATTTCCTGACCATAATGCTGGCGGATCGACGGGTCCTGGATCAGCTTGATCTTGTCACGCAGCGCCTTGTCGAGCGCGGCCTTGCGTTCGGGGCTGTCAAAATTCTTGCCCTCTGTTTCCCGCTGCCAGAGCAGCTGCACCATGGGTTGCGCCGCATCCAGCAGCTTTTGCAACGCTCCGGCCCCTTGGGATTTCAGCAGATCATCCGGGTCCTGACCGTCCGGCATCAGGGCAAAGCGCAACGACTTCCCGGCTTCAAGCGCAGGCAACGCCAGATCAATGAGTCGCATCGCCGCCCGGATGCCCGCCGTGTCGCCATCCAGTGCGATGATCGGCTCGTCCGCGACGCGCCACAACATGGCCAACTGATGCTCTGTCACCGCCGTGCCCAGAGGGGCCACAGCCGCGCCAAACCCGTGTTCGGACAGCGCGATCACGTCCATGTACCCTTCGGCCACCACCAACGGCTGCCCCTTGCCCGCCGCCGTCCGCGCCGGACCGTGGTTGTAGAGCGTGCGGCCCTTGTCGAACAATTCTGTCTCGGGCGAGTTCAGGTATTTCGCATTGTCATTCGGGTCCATCGCGCGGCCGCCAAAGGCCACGCAGCGGCCCCGCGCATCCCGGATCGGGAACATGATACGACCGCGAAACGTATCATAAGGCTTTCCGCCCTTTTGGGACGGTTTCGCCAGACCCGCACCAAGGATCAGGTCGTCTTCGACGCCCTTGGCCTTGAGCGCATCCCACAGCCCCTGCCACGCATCGGGCGCAAACCCGATTTCCCAGCGGTCCTGCGCGTCCGAACCCAAGCCGCGTCGGTTCTCAAGGTAATCGCGCGCCTCTGCCGCAGCACCTGTCTTCAGCTGCAACCGGAAATGCTGCACCGCCATTTCCATGACATCCGCCAGCAGCGTGCGCCGGTCCGCCTTTTCCTGCGCGCGCGGATCACGCTCCGGCATCGGCATCCCGGCCTCACCGGCCAGGATCTCCACCGCCTCCATGAACCCGACATTCTCCGTCTCGCGGACAAAGGAAATGGCGTCCCCTTTGGCGTGGCAGCCGAAGCAGTAGTAATACCCCTTGCGATCATCCACATGGAACGACGCGGTCTTTTCATGATGAAACGGGCACGGCGCCCAAAGATCGCCTTTGCCCTGATTGGACTTGCGCGCATCCCACATCACCTTGCGCCCGACGACCTGACCAAGGCTCAGGCGCGTGCGCAGTTCATCAAGGAATCCGGGGGGCAGGCTCATGCCCTATATATTGGGGGCTGCGCGCTCAGAGTCGAGTCACTGGTCCAGCGCATCTTCAGGCAATTGCAGGCACAGCTCGTTCCAGGCCGCGGCGAGGTCTTCGTTGCGCACCACGCGGCGCTTTTGTTCATAGACCCACGGCGAGATCAGCGGGATCGTGTTGTTGAACTTTTCCGGCCATGTCGGGTCCTGGGCCAGGATATGGTCCGACACATTGCGCTCACTCACACGGTCCAGCCGCGCTTGCTGAACGGCGGCGACAACTTCGGCCTGATACCCGCAGGACTCCGCTTTTTCATCAGCAAAAGCAGGGACCGCAAACAGCGCGGCGGCACAGGTGAGGGCAAAACGGGTCATGGGCAGGCAAGGCTCCTTCGGAATCACTGCGGCACCCTACCCGCGTGCCGCGACGCTTTCCATGGCCCTTTCCAGATCGTGAAGGAGCGTCCCCGCCATCGACCGAAACACCATCAAAAGAAAGCTGTCCGCACCAATCCGCGTCACAGAGCCATTCATATGCTGGATCATCGTGCGCGCACTGTGCCCGCGTTTGAACACCTCCGCCGACACATCCACGGGCACCAACCGCGCCAGCACATCCTCCGCCCCGGCCCCGCTGAGCGTCACGCAGGTCCACGCATCACTTTGCAGCGTCATCGCCGCATAGGCATTGAGTGCCGCAGCCGGTTCCGGCCCCCCCAGCATCGCCATGTCACGCCCGAACCAGATCGCGCGCGCGCCTGCCTTGCCCGTGGCACGGTTCGGCCCCGGCCACGCTAGCCCGTGTTCCGCCTTGAACACGTCCGCCAGCGCCTTGGCCTGCCCCTTGTAAGGCGCGATAGAGGTCAGAACGCCAAGGTCGACCTCGGTCATCGTCACGGTGCCGATGGTCCGTTCCGTCATCGCATCAAGCGGCGTTTGTGCAACCAGATCAACCACGCGCGCGCCCTCCTTCCGGGTCAAGGAACACCGGGTTGCAGATTTCCACCCGCGTGCTGATGCCCCGCAAATGGTCCACCATCCGCAGCACCTCACCGTGACGGCGCAACCCGTCCGTTACAAAGCCGAGCCCGACGAAATGGCCAAGCTCCGGCGAAAATCCAACCGACGTCACGTACCCCTGATCATGCGCCCGCACCGCTTCTTCGCCGTCGGAGTAGATCTTGGCCCCGCCGGTCAACTGCTTGACCGTGCCCACGGGTTTCAAGCCCACCAACTGTTCCCGCCCGTCTTCGACCAAACCGGGCCGTGCGGCCATCGTCTTGCCGATGAAATCCTTTTTCTCCGACAGCATCCGCGCCATGCCGATATCGCCCGCCGTCACACGCCCGTCGATTTCGGAATGGGTGATGAACCCCTTTTCGATGCGCAGCACATTCAGCGCTTCCATCCCATAGGCTCCGCCGCCGCGCGCCTCTGCCGCCGCCACCAATGCGGCAAACAGGCTCGCGCCATAACGTGACGGCACCGCCACCTCATAGGCATGCTCGCCCGAGAACGAAATCCGGAAGAGCCGCCCGGAAACACCGCCAATCGACACCGCACCGCAGGCCATGAACGGCCAGCTGTCATTGTCGATCGGCGCATCCAGCACCTCGTTCAGCAGATCCCGCGACTGCGGCCCCGCCACGGCAAACTGCGCCCATTGCTCGGTCACGGACATGATCCGCACGTCCCATTCGGGGTGTAAGGCCTGGCTGACAAACTCCAGGTGCCGCATCACCTGCCCCGCCGCCGCAGTCGTCGTGGTCATCACGAAATGCTGCGGACCCAGGCGCGCGGTGGTGCCGTCATCCATGACAAACCCGTCCTCACGCAGCATCAAGCCATAGCGCACCCGCCCCTCTTTGAGCGTCGAGAACATGTTGGTGTAGACGAAATCCAAGAGCTTGCCCGCATCCGGTCCCTGAATGTCGATCTTGCCCAGGGTCGACACGTCACACACACCCACAGTGCCGCGCACATAGCCGATCTCACGATCACAGGATTGCCGCCACGCCGTCTCGCCCGCGCGCGGGAAATAGGACGGGCGATACCACAACCCCGCGGCAATCATCGGCGCACCCATCCCGGTGGTTGCGGCGTGGCTCGTCGTCTTGCGCTCCGGCGCAAAGCCGGTGCCCTGCGCCCCGGCCCCAAGGGCCGCCAGCGCCACCGGGCTGTAGGGTGGGCGGAATGTCGTTGTCCCCGTCTCCGGAATGCCGCGCCCTGTTGCATCGGCCAGAATGGCCAACGCGGCCACGTTCGAATTCTTACCCTGATCGGTGGCCATCCCTTGGGTCGTGTACCGCTTCATATGCTCGACAGAGGCATAGTTCTCCGCCGCCGCCTGTTTGACGTCCTTCACCGTCACGTCGTTCTGAAAATCCAGCCAGGCCCGCCCCTTGCCAGGCACAGACCACAGCGGGGCAACGGCATAGGGCGTATCATCCGCCACTGGCACCTGTGCTTCGCCAACCGCAATGTTCAGGGCGGTCAGGCTCTCGCGCGCGGCCTCGGCCCCGCTCGCCAAACAGGCTGCGGTCGAAAACACGCCATGGCACGCGCCCGCCGTCAACAGGCCCGGGATTGCACCCGGTGTGGGCACAAAGGACGCGATATCCTCGGACCAGGTGGGACGCCCGTTCATGTGACAGGTCAGATGGACCGTCGGGTTCCACCCCCCCGATACGGCAAGGCAATCGGTCGCAATCTTCTGCGTGCCACCGGCCCCGTCGACCGTGATCGCCTCAAGCCCCTTGCGTCCGCTCGCATCCGTCACATGGCTGCCCGCGATCACCCGGTAGTCACCCATCGCAACCGCATCCGCACGGGCATCCACAACGGCCGCGACGTGTACCCCGGCCTCAACCATGTCGCGCGCCGTGCGGTGCGCATCGTCATTGTTTGCAAAAACGGTGACCGCCTTGCCCGGTGCCACGCCCCACCGGTTCAGATAGGCGCGCACCGCCCCCGCCATCATCACACCGGGCCGGTCATTGTTGCGAAACGCGATATGCCGTTCCAGCGCACCCGCCGCCAGAACCGACCGCCGCGCAACTATGCGCCAGAACGTCTCCTTCACACCGCCATCAGGCCGCGCGCGATGATGGCTGACCCGCTCAAGCGCGCCGAATGTGCCGCCGTCATAGGCCCCCGTGACGGTCGTGCGCATCATCACTCGCACATTCTCCATCGCCGACAGCTCCGCAACCGCCTCCGCCGCCCAGACCGCACCCGGCTTTCCATCCACCTCAAGCGTTTCGGCATTGAGCCGCCCGCCTGGCAGAAAGTCTTCATCCGCGAGGATAACGCGCGCCCCGGCCCGCCCGGCCACCAACGCGGCCATCAACCCCGCAGGCCCTGCGCCAATCACCAGCAGATCGCAAAACGCATAGGCCTTTTCATAGTGATCCCCATCCGCCTCGGCAGGCAGCGCGCCCAGCCCCGCCGCCCGCCGGATGAACGGCTCATAGACCCGCTCCCAAAACGCGCGCGGCCACATGAACGTCTTGTAATAAAACCCAGCGCCCAGGAACGGAGCGGCCAGGTCATTCACGCTCATCAGATCGAACCCAAGCGACGGCCAGGCGTTTTGCGGCTGCACCCGCAACCCGTCATGGATCTCCTGCACGGTGGCACGTACATTCGGATCTGCCTGCGCGCCGGTCCCAACCGTCATCAGTGCATTCGGCTCTTCCGAACCCGCGGTCAAAACACCACGGGGGCGGTGATACTTGAACGACCGCGCCACATGACGCACATCATTGGCCAACAAGGCAGAGGCGACCGTGTCCCCCGCAAACCCGCGATACGTATGCCCGTCGAACTGAAACGATACCCTCTGGGCCCGGTCGATCAGGCCCTTGCCCTCGACCCTCATGACGCCTCTCCCACCAGAACAACGGCCTTCACCGCGTGGCTCGACACGTTGCGCGTCACCTTCAACCACGCGCCACAGCCCGCATCATGGCTCCACAACTCATCAAGATCGCCCGCCGGGTTCTCCCGCAGATGCAGGTAGTCATCCCACGCGGCCTCCCCTGCATCGGGCGCCGGGCGCTCCAACGTAACCGCCGCCCCCTGATAGTAGAACTCGCGCCGATCCCGGTCCCCGCATATCGGACAAGCAATGCGCATCAAACGCCTTCCCGGGGACAGGTCCCCTGCTTCATCTCGCCAAAAAAACTCCCGCCGGAGGCTCCCGTCATCACCACATGCTCCTCAATGCAGATTATGTTGCGAACCGGTGGACTCTTCGTCCATGATCCCGCGCCCCGTGCGGAACCGGTCCAGCCGGTGTTTCACCGTTGTCTCATGCGGCTGCCCCGTGGCCAGCAGATGCGCAAAGGTGTGGCCCGAGGCTGGCGTGGCCTTGAACCCGCCATAACACCAGCCGCAATTGACAAAGAGGCCTTCGATATCCGTCTTGTCGATGATGAACGACCCGTCGGGCGACATATCCATCACCCCACCCCAGCTGCGCAGCATCCGCGCCTTGCCGATCATCGGCATCAACGTCATCGCCGCCTCCGCCACATGCTCGACCAAAGGCAGGTTCCCGCGGCTGGCATAGCTGGCATACATGTCCAGATCGCCCCCGAACACCAGCCCCCCCTTGTCCGACTGGCTGATGTAAAAATGCCCCATGCCATAGGTGACCACGTGGTCCAGGCACGGCTTGAGCCCCTCGGTGACAAAGGCCTGCAACACATGGCTCTCGATCGGCAGGCGCAGGCCCGCCATCGCCGCCACTTGCGACGACCGGCCCGCGGCGACCATGCCCACCTTTTTGGCCCGGATCGGCCCGCGCGTCGTCTGCACGCCCTTGACCACCCCGCCCTCGACATCAATGCCCGTGACCTCACACTGCTGGATCAGGTCCACGCCACGGTTGCTGGCGGACCGGGCAAATCCCCAGGCCACCGCATCATGCCGCGCCGTCCCGCCGCGCTTGTGATAGAGCCCGCCAAAGATCGGAAAGCGCGTCTGATCAAAATCGATCATCGGCAGCGTCTTGCGCACCTCGGACGGTGTCAGCATCTCCGCATCATCGCCCTGCCCGCGCATCATGTTGCCCCGGCGCACAAACGCATCGCGCTGACCGTCCGAATGCACCAGATTGATGATGCCGCGCTGCGAATGCATCACGTTGAAATTCAGGTCTTCCTCCAGACCTTCCCACAGCTTCAGCGAATGCGAATAGAACTCTGAATTCCCCGGCAGCATATAGTTGGCGCGCACAATCGTCGTGTTCCGCCCCACATTGCCACCGCCCAGATAGCCACGTTCGAGCACGGCCACGTTGGTGATCCCGTGCACCGAAGCCAGGTAGTGCGCCGTGGCCAAACCATGACCACCGCCCCCGATCAGCACGATGTCGTATTCCGGCTTCGGCTCGGGACTGCGCCAATGCGGCCCCCAGCCCTTGTTGCCTGTCAAACCTTCGGTCAGGATTTTCAGTCCCGAAAAGCGCATGCGCCAAACCCCCGTGATCACACCCAGAGCATCACTATCCGCACAGATGTAACAAGAAGGAACCGCGCCGCACACTTGCTTTTCGACACGGGCTGGCCTGCCAGCGACCGATTTTTGCTCACCGCGCCGTCACACCAATGTGCCTGTGCTGTAACAGAATTTGCAGCTAGGCTGACCGGACCACAAAAGGTCCACCGCCCCATGCTCCGCCTCCTTCTGCTGATTGCGCTGCTCATCCCCACGGCGCCGCTGCGCGCCCAGGACACGCAATTCGTGTCCCCCACGATCGTCATCCTCGGCGACAGCCAGATCCCCTTCGGATCAGGCCCGGTGTTCCTCGACTTTTTCGAAAACATCAAATCGCATTGCCCACCAACGCCGAAACAGGCCGATCAGTTGGAGGTGCTTGCCGACATGAAAGTTGCAGTGATCGGCGTCCGCTCCACATCGCTGCATTCCTGGACGGCAAAAATGGGCAGCGCCAAAGGCGCCATCTGCGATGTCGATCCCAAATGGAAAGTGAACGCGGGCACCTACGGCTTCATCAACACCACCGGCAACAAATACAAACAAATCGGCCAAGGCGAGGCATACCAGTTCTGCCAACCCGGCAAATCCGCGTTCCAGTCGATGTTCCGCGAAGGCTACTACACACCGAAACTGATCATGCTGTCCTTTCTCGGCAATTCCGCAAAACGCTGGGCGGGCGACTATGACCAGGCGCGCGCCGATGTCGAACGCATGAACGCGCAACTACCCGTGAATACGCCCTGCATCTTCATGACCACGGCGCCGAGCTACTCCAAAAAGATCACCGATCTGCGCCTCAAGGCACAGTCAAATATCAAACGCGCCTTTGTCGAAACCGGCAGCACATGCAGCTTTGTCGAAGGCGCAACCCCTGAAACGGTCGCCGCCAATCAGGGCAACAAGAAATACTTTCGCGTCAACAAGGCCGGCAAGGTCAAGGACCCGTACCACCCCAACGAACGCGCCGCCAAATCCTTTTTCATGATTGCGATGGACGACATCTGTTCCGCCGTTTACGCGCAAATCGACCGGGCCATGCCCGCGCTCGCCTCCCGCTGACCGGACCACGGTCCCCGTCTCTGTTCCAAAAAATCCCGGGGTCTGGGGCAGAGCCCCAGAAACACCCCCGAAATCAGACCAAACGGCCTACAGCCCTTTGGCGCGATAGCTGTCCGCCACCTTGCCAATCGCCACCAGATACGCCGCCGTACGCAGGTCATCGACATCGCCACGCGTGTGCCAGACGGATGCCATCGACTGGTACGCCGACCGCATCGTGTCATCGAGCCCGGACCGCACCAGCTCAAGCTCATCTGCACCGCGCAGGTATTTCTGTTTGAAATCTGGCGTCATGGACCACTTGTCACCCAAATGCGTGCTCAGGCGCTCCAGTTCGTCGACAACCAATTGGTGGCGCGCCTCTTCCTGACGGCGTTGCATCCGGCCAAATCGGATATGGCTCAGGTTCTTGACCCACTCGAAATAGGACACGGTCACGCCGCCGGCATTGGCGTACATGTCCGGGATGATCACCGTGCCCTTCTCGCGCAGGATCGCATCCGCGCCAGCCGTCACCGGACCATTCGCGGCCTCGATGATCAACGGCGCCTTGATCTGCGCGGCATTGCCCTGATGGATGACACCTTCCAAAGCGGCGGGGATCAGAATATCGCACGGCTCTTCGAGAACCTTGGCCCCGTCTTCGACAAATGTCCCGTCGGGATAGCCCGCGACGCCGCCATGGCTCGCGATCCAGTTGCGCACCGCGTCGACATCAAGACCACGCGGATCGCTCAGCGCGCCATCCCGCTCAATGATGCCCACGATCTTGCACCCGTCCTCTTCGGCCAGAAACTTGGCCGCGTGGTAGCCCACATTGCCAAGGCCCTGCACCACGACACTCTTGCCGTCGAGTGTGCCGGACATGCCGGACTTCTGGACCCCCTCCGCATCACGGAAAAATTCGCGCAGCGCATATTGCACGCCCCGACCGGTGGCTTCTGTACGGCCCTGGATGCCACCGGCATTGGTCGGCTTGCCCGTCACGCAGGCCACGCCGTTGATGTCGGTGGTGTTCATCCGCTTGTACTGATCCGCGATCCACGCCATCTCGCGCTCGCCCGTTCCCATGTCGGGCGCAGGTACGTTCTGCGCCGGATTGATCATGTCACGCTTGATCAGCTCATAGGC
This sequence comes from Tateyamaria rhodophyticola, assembly GCF_047777875.1. Classification (GTDB taxonomy): domain Bacteria; phylum Pseudomonadota; class Alphaproteobacteria; order Rhodobacterales; family Rhodobacteraceae; genus Tateyamaria. The sequence goes on from NZ_CP180519.1 coordinate 1,042,135, forward strand.
AAAGCGCCGGGTGATCAGCTCCAGCTCGTGCTCATCATAGATCCGCGGATCCACCGCCAGCCCCCCCTTGGAGCCGCCAAACGGCGCCTCGACCAGCGCGCATTTATACGTCATCAGCGCCGCCAGCGCTTCGACCTCGTCCTGATTGACGCCCATCGCAAAGCGGATACCCCCTTTGACCGGCTCCATATGTTCGGAATGCACGGAGCGATAGCCGGTAAAGGTCTGGATCTGCCCGCGCAGGCGCACCCCAAACCGCACCGTATAGGTCGCGTTGCACACCCGGATCTTCTCCTCGAGGCCAGGCGGCAGGTCCATCAACGCCACGGCACGGTTAAACATTATGTCAACGCTCTCGCGAAAGCTCGGTTCGTTGGGTGCACTCATCCGGGGTCTCCTCTCTCCGGCACGACTCAGCCATGGGGCAAGTCTGTGACGACAGGCTATGACGGTTTCGTTAACCGCGGCCAGCATATGTTTTGCATTTGTTTGATCTGGACTTGGCCGACACACGCCCCTCTGGCGCAAACAGGGGCGTTAACCACGCTGCATGGCGACAATCGCCCAGTCGCCCCCGTATTGGTTCCAATGCGATGCAAATTACCCCACACACTCCCCGTTTCTGCCCGATTTCCGCCCCATTCCCCGCCCACTACGAGGATCGGAAAAAAGGGCCTGCCGATTGGCCCGCGAACTCGAAATTGAAGGTGTGTCATGCCTCGGAAATGGACCAAAACGCGGACGATTCTGGCTGACCTGCGCAGCTCCGTTGCGCAGTTCAAACGAGACGAAGACGGGAACGCCACTTACTTTGCGATTTTCATGTTCCTTATGATGCTGACCGTTGGCGGCCTGTCCGTCGATGTGATGCGCAACGAAATGCTGCGCACACAGGTGCAGAACACGCTCGACCGCGCGGTTCTGGCGGCGGCCGACCTCGACCAGACACTGGAACCCACTGCGGTCGTGAACGACTATTTCGCCAAGGCAGGCATGAGCGATTACGCAATCAGTGTGACCGTTGACGAGGGCCTGAACTTCCGCACCGTGACAGCCACTGCGGATGCATCCTCGAAAACGCACGTGATGAACATCCTCGGTTATCCCGAACTGCCCGCCCGGGCCGTCGGGACCGCGGAAGAACGTGTGTCGAATGTGGAAATCTCCATGGTCCTCGACATCTCCGGCTCCATGGGCAGCGACAACAAGATGGAAAACCTGCAGAACGCTGCCGGTGTGTTCGTCGATACCGTGCTCAAACCGGAAACGGACGACCTGATTTCCGTCTCCCTGATCCCCTACACGGCGCAGGTCAGCGCGGGCGAAGACATCTTCAACGCCATGAACATCACCCGTTGGTCCGGTAACCCGGGCTGGTGCGTGGATTTCGAAGCCACCGACTTCAGCACTACGACCCTGCGCATGGACGGCTCCTATGAGCACATGCAGTTCTTCGACGAAGGCTGGAACTATAACGGCGACTCACGGGCCGTGAGCAATCCGGGCTGTCCGGGACGCGACGACGGGTATTTCAACTCTGACCCGGAGCAGAAAAAGCGCGGCTACGAACAGATCATCGGGTTCAGCCAGGACGCCACCACGCTCAAGAACCGGATCAACAACTACCGCGCGCGGGCCAACACCTCGATCCATATCGGGATGAAATGGGGCGTCGCCATGCTGGATCCGTCGTTCCGCCCGGTGGTTCAGGAACTTGGCCTCGACAACAAGATCGACGACGCCTTTGGCACCCGCCCGGCTCTGTATTCGGACCCCGAAACGCTCAAGACCGTGCTGCTGATGACGGACGGTCAGAACGTGAACACCACACGGATCGACGACTACTACTACAGCTGGCACAACGCCCGTGTGCACTGGACCAAATATCCGCTGCACTGGTATCTGAACAACTACGTGAACAGCAACTGGAACAACTGGCGGTACACCAAATACACGTCAGCCCAGGCGGACACGTTCCTCAACAACATCTGCTCGGCAGCCAAGGACAAGGGCATCGTTGTCTGGTCCATCGGCTTCGAGGTGACCAACTACTCTGCCGGCGTCATGCGTGATTGCGCCTCCTCGCCGTCCCACTTCTTCCGGGTGGAGGGGATTGAGATCACCGAAGCCTTCGAGGCCATCGCCAAACAGATCAACCAGCTGAGGCTGACACAATGACCCAGAGACTGCGCACCTATCTCCGCCGGTTCCGCCGGGAAGAGGACGGAGCATTCTATATGATCGAATGGGTCATTATGCTTCCGCTCCTGTTCTTCATCATGCTGTCGGCATGGGAACTTGGCCTCTACGCCTTCCGCCAGAATTTCCTTGATCGCGGCCTCGACATGGCTGTGCGGGACATCCGGCTGAGCACGGGCACCAGCTTTAGCCACGCACAGGTCAAAAGCATGATCTGTGATGATGCCGGGTTCCTCGCGGACTGCGACTCCAAGCTGACGCTTGAGATGAAGTCGGTCGACCCGCGCAACTTCAACGGCTTTGTGAACAACACCTACTGCCGGGACACCTCCGCGCCGCTGCTGCCCTCGCACGAATTCGTGCACGGCAACGACCACGACCTGATGGTGATGCGCGCCTGCTACGTCTACGACCCGGTGTTCCCACATATCGGTCTGGGCAAGCGGATGGAGGACCACGAGATGGAAGGGTATCCGATGGTATCGGTGTCCGTATTCGTACAGGAGCCCCAGTCATGATGAATGTATCCCGCTTCCTGCGCCGGTTTCGCGACAATGAACACGGTGCTGCGGCCCTCGAAACGATCATCATCATTCCGTTGATGTTCTGGGCGTACCTGTCGATGTACAGCTACTTTCACGCGTACCGAACGCATTCGCTGAACATCAAGACCGCGTATGCGATCGGGGATGTGATCTCGCGCCAGACCACGCCCATCGACCAGGCCTATCTCGAAGGTGTGCACGAGCTGGCCGCCTACATGTCCTGGACCGAGCGCAGCAGCTTTACATTGCGCATCACCAGCGTGGTCTATGACGAAGAAGCGAATGAGTATCGCCGCGACTGGTCCGAAGTGAAAGGATCGAAGCCGCCGCTCAGCAACTCGGACGTGAACAACCTGCGAAGCAGCCTGCCCGTCATGCCGGATGGTGAACGGCTGGTCCTGGTGGAAACGTTCAAGCAATACGACCCGCCGTTCAACATGGGCCTGAGCGATCACGAAATCCACAACTTCGTGTTCACCCGCCCACGCTATGCGCCGCGCGTCTGTTTCGACGAATGTGAAGGCGTCTAAAGACCGTCGCGTTCCGCAATCATGGCCGAGATCATCTCGGCCATGAATTTTGCCTGATGTCCGGGCGTCATGCCGCCCACACCGATGCGGTTGCCCAGACGCCACCACATGCCGGGCCGCCATGCCCGGTCACCCTTGGTCGCGACCTTGAGCAGGAAACCGTTTGACGGTTTGAACGCAAACATCCCGCGATCCACGCTGACGATATCCTCAACCGGGCTCAGCACGCGACCGGTCGTGTCGCGCAATTCGGTCCGGGTCAGCTCGATCACCTGCGCCGTGGCCCGGCGCATTTTCTCCGCGATCCAGATCGAACCGCCGCCCAGTACGAACAGGAATACCTGCCATCCCGGCGCGGGCGGGCTTACGATCGCCACATACAGAACGAGCACCGCAAGGATCCAGATTGATCCCACCCCAAGGATGCGCCGTCCCGCAGAGGAATGAACGATGGCGAGTACTTCGTCAGAGTGTGCGTTGTTGCCCATGGCGGCCTCGTAGCGCGCGGGCCGCGCGGCCACAAGGGTCAGCGGCGCACGATCACCTCTGCGCCCGGCGCTTCGGGTTCATCATCGACCATCTCTGCGGGAAATCCCGGTGCCGTCACGTCTAGCCCCGTCGGCTCTTCCAGCCGCTTGATGATGTTCGGGCTCAGCTCGCGCGGGCCAAACCGTGCAATCCCGTCCTTGAAGATCTCGATCAGCAGCGGGTTCAGCTCAAGTGGCACCCCCGCCCGGTCCGCCACATCCTGGAACAGGCCAATGTCCTTGGCCACGAGATCCATGGTAAAGCTGATGTCACGGCTGCCGTTCAGGATCACCTGGCTTTCGGTTTCATGCACAAAGGACGTGCCCGAACTGATCGCCATCGCCTCATACGCGACGCCCATGTCCATACCCGCCCCCTTGGCCACGGTCAGCGCTTCGGCCACGGACACAAGGTTCGCCGTGGCGAGGAAATTGGTCAGCACCTTTAGCACCGACGCCGACCCGAGGTCGCCGGTGTGCAGCACCCTGCGCCCCATCGTGGTCAAAAGCGGCAATATACGCTCGAACGTGGTACGGTCGCAGCCCGCAAAGATGCTGATATTGCCCGTGTCCGCCCGGTGACATCCACCGGACACCGGGCAATCCACGGCCGCACCGCCCTTTGCAATGACCAGCGCGCCGAGGCGCTTTACCTCCGCCTCATCGGTCGTCGACATCTCCATCCAGATCTTGCCCGGTCCCACATGCGGCAGCATGTCTTCCATCACCGCTGCCGATGCCGCAGGGCTTGGCAGACAGGTGATCACCGCGTCACAGCTTTGCATCAACGCCGCCGGGCTTTGCCCTTCGCGCGCACCCGCCGCCACCTTGGCCGCGACAAGGCCCGCATCAAGGTCGTGCACCGCCACATCATGCCCGTTCCGCAACAAACTGCCCGACAGCTTGCCACCCACATTGCCCAGCCCGATGAACCCGATTTTCATTCTGCCCTGTCCCCCTTTGGTTACACCGCAGCGGACCGTGCAAAGGGGTCGGTGTCCGTCCCGTTTGCGACATCACCGCATCAAGCCTGCGCTTTCAGCGCTCCATCACGCAGGCTCTCGCCCAGGCCGCACCCGAAATCGCGTTACCCCTTGCCCGTGTCATCCTCGTTCAGGTTGAGCAGCGACATCGCCGACTGCCCCAGGGTAATACCGGCAAATGGACCACCGTGCCGCGCATTGGACAGATCATGCGGATCAAGCGGGCCATATTCCGCGAAAATCGCCTCGGCGAACTGTTCCGCGTTGTCCTGCGGTTTGTACCCCAGATGGCGCGCACCCGAATTGTCCACCGGCGCGCGGTCGTTGTCCGACACGCCGTAGATGATCGAGAATTCCGTGATCGGCGTATCAATCGCGCGCTGCACCAAACGGACGCAATCGTCATAGCTCAGCCATGTGCCGACCGCCCGCGGATTGGTCACCTGTGCGCAGCTCAGGATGCGCAGGCACACCGCCTCAAGCCCGCGCTTTTCCCAATACATCCGGCCCAGATCTTCCGCAAAACACTTGGCCAGCCCGTAAAACGTGTCCGGCCGGTGCGGCACGTCGATGCCAATGGCTTGCGACTTGGGATACATGCCCACCGCGTGGATCGACGACGCATAAACAACCCGGCGACACCCGTTGCGATGGGCCGCCTCCCAGATGTTGTAGGCCCCGATGAAGTTCGGGCCCAACAGCTCCTCAAACGGTCCTTCATCGACAATCGCGCCGAAATGCACAACCATATCAGCGCCTTGCAGCATCTCTTCGAAGGGCGCAAGCTCGGCCAAGTCCGCTTTGACATAGGTCTCATTCGCGGCCAGGTTCGGGACGGCATCCGCAATATCGGTGCTCACGAACTCTTCGCACATCGCGGCAAGCGGTCCGCGCAGGTATGAGCCCAGCTTGCCCGCAGCACCCGTCAAAACCAGTTTCTTCAGCATCTCGTGCTCCTTTAGATAACCGCGCGTTCCAGGATTGGCGTGTTGGACAGCACGCGGTCGAAATGAAATGGCGTCAGGTCGAGGCTGCGATACCCGCCGTAGGTCAGGAATTCGGCCGTGCCGCGCCCCATTGCGGGCGATTGCTGCAACCCATGCCCCGAAAATCCGTTGAGAAAGATGAAATTCTCCACCTCGGGATGCGGCCCGAGAATGGCGTTGTGATCCAACGTGTTCATCGCATAGTGCCCGGCCCACTCCGCCGTCACCTTGATCGCTTCGAATTGCGGAATACGGGTCGCCAGCACCGGCCAGACGTGATCCTGCCAGATCGCGTGGTCCATCGTGAAATCATCATAGTCGACAGCAGGATCCGGGTCCGTATGGCCGCCCGCCTGATAAGTGCCACCGCCGTTTTCACGCACATGGACACCCGACGGGTCAATGGTCAGCGGCAGGTCGCGGTCAAGCGGCCGCTCTGCCGTGAACACCCATGAAAAGCGTTTGCGCGGCTCGACGGGGATGTCGATCCCGGCCATGGCAGCGGTGCGGGCCGCGCGTGGCCCGGATGCGTTCACCAACTGACCGCAGGCGATCACCTCGCCACTGGCCAATGTGACCGACTGGATGCGCGCGCCGTCGCGCTGGATCGAGACGACTTCGTTCTGCACATATTCGACGCCGCGTTCGCGGGCCTGCCGACGCCACCATTCAAAGACGGCGTTGCCGTCCCAATACCCCTCGTCCACCGTGTTGATGGATCCCAGAACGATGTCGTCGACATTATAGAACGGGTATGCGGCCTTGATCTCATCAGGCGCCATCAATCGCGTGGCGGCACCCGCCGCATGCTGCACCTTGATGTTGCTGCGCAGCACATCGGCAAAGGCGTCAGTGTCCGCAAGGTACATGTACCCAAAGCTGCGAATGCCCAATGCCGGAACGCGTTCGTCATCCCCCATACGCTCTCGGATGTTCTTGACGAAATCTGCGGCGAACTGGCTGATCTGTACGTTCAGCGCGGTGGAAAACTGTTGCCGCATGCAGCTGTTGGTATGGGCCGTCGAACAGCTCTCAAAGGACAGGTCACGGTCCACAACCAAAACCCGGCCTTGGAAATCATCGCTGTCCGTGAGGAACCACGCCGTTGATGACCCCATGATTGCCCCGCCGACAATCACCACATCATAGCGTGAATGTTCCGGTGTTTCCCTGTATTGTGCCATGTGCCCGCCCCTGATCCGCTGCGCATGGGCCTTGTCTGCGCACGGCCCGTTTCGTGCACTTTGCGATCAAAATTCAGGTTTGGCCAGACATGGTTATAGTCAATAGAGATATGTGCCGATCGTTGTGTTGACCTCAAACACGATCTGATTGCCCAAATTCGCCAACAGCGCCCGTTGGCCCGTATCCATCACGTCATTTTCGGTCGCTGTGGTCAGGGCTGCCGACAGATCGCGCCACGCACGCACGATGCGGTCCAATTGACGCGCGGCGCGGCGGTTGGGCGGGGCGATAATGTCCGCAGCCTCCGAGCCGTCTTGCAAAAGACCGATGGTGCGATCCATTTCCGCGATCGTGTCCATCAGGGTCGATCGATAATGCGCCTCGTCAATGTTCAGCGTGACAAAGCATATTTCCTTGGACGCGCGGGATGCCAGTGTTGCCAGCCGCTGCACGGCATGGACCGCGTGCGGCAACCCGTCGGGCAGACCCGCGCCGTGCGCGTCAATGACATGCGCGGTGACCGCATCCGCCTCCTGTTCGGCCAATATACCGAACTGCATCAATTGCCGCATGGCGACCGAATGCAGATCACCTGCGGCGATCTGACGGCTGGCAGGCCCCAACACCTGCCAGGTCTCACCAACCTGCGCATATTGATCGCGCAGTGCCCCGATTTCCTCCGCTGGAATCCCGAGCGTATCGTCGCCCACCGCAAGACCTGTGAGTGTATTTTCAAACTGCCGGATCGCTGATTTCGCCTTTTCCGCGTAGTGTTCGGGTTGCATCCCCGCCATCACGAAACACAAATCGCGACTGATCAACTGCGTCAGCGTGGCCTGCCGCGCCGCCAGCTTGATCCGCGTTTTGTTCTCCGCCGCCGGTCCTTGCGCCAATGCCACGGAAAGAGGTGCCGCCAACCACAATATGGCGACGCAAAGCAGCACGGAGAGGGCACGAGACAACATGGTCATTGCCAGATCAGTTAGCGGCAAAACGTTATCATCGTGCAAACATCCGACAGATTGCAGACCTGTCGAACCACAAAATCACAGGCACGTCACAGCCGATTAAATTACCGTTTTCATTATATATTTCACCTCACCCAAACACGTTACCACATCGCAGAGAGTATTTTTGAGGGGCGCACCTCAAGAATCTCTTGACTTGAGGTGCGCCCCTCATTTTTACTGATCACACGGGCGACAATGATTCAAAACGCCCATCTAGGGAGGATTTCATGAAACGACTTAACGCCGCCGCCATCGGCGCGGCCCTGACCTGTTCCGTGAGCGTGCCAACGCTCGCATCCGCCGAAGACCTCACCCTGTGCTGGGCCGCTTGGGATCCCGCAAATGCGCTGGTTGAACTCAGCAAGGAGTTCGAGGCGCAATCCGGCCACAGCATGAATTTCGAGTTCATCCCATGGCCCAACTTCGCCGACCGGATGCTGAACGAATTGAACTCGGGCGGCAAACTCTGCGACCTGCTGATCGGCGACAGCCAGTGGATCGGCGGCGGCGCGGAAAACGGCCACTACGTCAAATTGAACGACTTCTTTGACGCCGAAGGCATCAGCATGGACGACTTCGCGCCCGCGACCGTCTACGCCTATTCCACATGGCCCAAGGGCACACCCAACTACTATGCACTGCCCGCGATGGGCGACGCCAACGGCTGGTTCTACCGCGCCGACTGGTTCGCTGATCCAGAAATTCAGGCGGCGTTCAAAGAGGCCACAGGCCGCGATCTGGGCGAGCCGCAGAGCCAGAAGGAGCTGCTCGAAATCGCGCAGTTCTTCCAGGGTCGCGAGATCGATGGCAAGACCGTCTACGGCGCGTCCATCTTTACCGAGCGTGGCTCCGAAGGGATCACGATGGGCGTGACATCCGCGCTTTACCCGTGGGGCTTCAAATACGAAAACACCCCCGGCTCCTACGACATGGAAGGCGCCGTGAACTCGCCCGAAGCGGTCGAAGCGCTGGAGTTCTACAAGACGTTCTACGAAACGGCGACGCCGCCGGGCTACACGAACTCGTATATGGGCGAGTCGCTCGACGCGTTCAAATCCGGTCAGGTCGCCATGGCGATGAACTGGTTCGCGTTTTTCCCCGGCCTTTACGCCGATCCGAACACCGGCGGGGACAAGATCGACTTCTTCGTGAACCCACCACAGAACCAGGCGGGCTCGACCCTTGGCGGTCAGGGCATCAGCGTTGTCGCCTATAGCGACAAGCAGGACGCGGCGCTGGAATACATCAAGTGGTTCTCGAACCCCGAGGTGCAGGCCAAATGGTGGGAACTCGGTGGCTATTCGGCCCACAACTCGGTGCTGAACGACCCCGGCTTCAAGGACAGCGCCCCGTTCGCCGGTGACTTCCTCGAAGCGATGGGCGCGGTGCAGGACTTCTGGCAGGAACCGGCTTACGCCGAACTGCTGCTGGCCATGCAAAAGCGCGTCCACGACTACGTGGTCGCCGATCAGGGCACAGCCCAAGAAGCGCTCGACAAGCTGATCGAAGACTGGACCGAAGTCTTTGAGGACGAAGGCAAGCTCTAAGCGCGCGCCCTCCAAAGGGTGGGCAGATTGCCCACCCTACCCCTTTCTTGCACAACGACACCGCGTAGGGTGGGCAATCTGCCCACCCCCTTAGACAGGCGTGCCCACATGACCGACCCCATCGCCACCCGCGCCGCCAAGGCCACGCCGCCCCGCGTCGCCCGCCAGATCAAGGGCCTGAGCGACCGCGCCATCGCCTGGATCTTCGTCGCCCCCACGATCTTTCTGCTGCTGGCGATCAACATATTCCCGCTGATCTGGACGATCCAGCTCAGCTTCACCAACTACAAAGCCAACCGCCTCAACCGCGAACCTGAATTCATTGGCCTGCGCAACTATGAACGTATCCTCACCGACAGCGACATCTGGCTGAACATGCAGGCCACCGCGCATTTCCTGATCTGGACCATCGCGCTTCAGGTGCTGATCGGCTTTGCCCTCGCCTGGCTCATCCACCGCAATTTCAAAGGGTCGAACTTCTGGACCACGGTCATCGTGCTGCCGATGATGCTGTCCCCTGCGGTCGTCGGCAATTTCTGGAAGTTCCTCTACCAGCCGCAAATCGGCCTCTTCAACTACATCGTCACCTTCTTCACCCGGGCAGAGCCATCCAGCTTCGAAATGCTCGGCTCCGTGCAACTTGCCCCCTGGTCCATCGTCATCGTGGACACCTGGATGTGGACGCCCTTCGTGATGCTCATCTGCCTGGCCGGCCTGCGCTCGATCCCCGACTACATCTACGAGGCCGCCGAGATCGACCGCGCCTCCAAACTCCGCCAGTTCTTCACCATCACCATCCCCATGGTGCTGCCATTCCTCATGCTCGCCGTCCTCTTCCGCGGCATCGAGAACTTCAAGATGTTCGACCTCGTCGTCCAGCTCACCGGCGGCGGCCCCGGCTCCACCACCGAACTCACCTCGATCAACCTCAAACGCGAGGCGTTTGAGAAATGGCGCACTGGCTACGCCTCCGCCTACGCCATCATCCTCTTCGTCACGGTGTTTGGCCTGGCCAGCATCTACGTCAAAGCCCTCAACAAGGTGAAGGAGCGGTAATGATACAGTCCTCACAAACCTTGGCGATCCGGTCGACCTCAAGCGCACCGCGGCGCGACTGCGCCATGGTCGCCATTTCGCGCCATTGGTCCGAGCGACAATGGCGACACCTCCCCCCCGGAAGGGCATACTCGAGCGTAACAAGCCGAGCAAATCCAAGGCTTAATGTTCTCCGTTCGCAAACAGAACCAATGACGGTTGCCCTCCCGAGGTCGGGCACGGCGCAGGCGCGCCTGTCCAACCGTCTTGCACAAAGGCCAACCAAATGAGCGCCCATTCCATCACCGAACCCTCCGGCCGCTCCAAATGGCTCGCGGGCACGCTGGTCATCACCTATGCGCTGATCACCATGATCCCGCTCGCATGGATCATGCTCACCGGGTTCAAATCGCCCAGCGACGCCATCAGCTATCCGCCCAAGATCGTGTTCGAACCCACGCTCGAAGGCTACGTGAACCTGTTCACCACCCGCACCCGCCAGACGGACGAATTCCTCGCGGCCAACCCACCCGAAAACTGGGCGGACGAGATCGTGCGCCAATACGACATGGTCATCGTCGGCCCCTCGAAATTCGGCGAACGGTTCCTGAACTCGGTCATCATCGGCTTCGGTTCGACCTTCCTGAGCATCTTCCTCGGCACCCTCGCGGCTTATGCCTTCTCGAGGTTCAAGATCCCGCTCGCCGATGATCTCCTCTTCTTCATCCTCAGTACAAGGATGATGCCCCCGATCGCCGTCGCCATCCCCATCTTCCTGATGTACCGCAACCTCGGGCTATCGGACACGCATCTCGGCATGATCCTGCTCTATACGGCCGTGAACATCTCCCTCGCCGTCTGGCTGCTCAAAGGGTTCATCGACGAAATCCCCCGCGAGTATGAAGAGGCTGCGCTGATCGACGGCTACACCCGGTTCCAGGCGTTCTACAAAGTCGTCCTGCCCCAGGCTGCCACCGGCATCGCCTCCACCGCGATCTTCTGCCTGATCTTTGCCTGGAACGAATACGCCTTCGCGGTGCTGCTCACCTCTGCCACGGCGCAGACGGCACCGCCCTTCATCCCGACCATCATCGGCGTGGGCGGCCTCGACTGGCCCGCGGTCGCAGCAGGCGCCACGATCTTCCTTCTGCCGGTTATGATCTTCACCATCCTGCTGCGCAAACACCTGCTCAGAGGCATCACATTCGGAGCCGTACGGAAATGACCCACACCCTATGCCTCCCCACTACATCTTGGTGCACCAAGGCCGTGCACAGGGTGTGCACAGCCTGTGTACGGGTTGTGCCCCCCACATCTGAGGTGCCGTCATGATGTCCTTTTTCACCGGCCTCATGCGCCTGCACCGCGGCCCATGGGAAGCGCTCGCCACGGTCATCATCGCCCTCGGGGTGGTGATGCTGATGCAACCCTTCGTGATGTGGGCCTACACCTATTCCTTCATCACAACCCTCATCGGCACCGTGATGTTCATCGTCGTCAGCCACTTCCGGGAAGGGGACTGAGCATGCTGGAACAAGCCTGCCCCATCCTGCCCTCACGCGATTTCGCCGCGACAGGTGCCTTCTATCAAAGCTGGGGATTTACGACCTGGTATGACGACGGCAACTACCTCCTGATGAACCGTGACAAGGTGGAACTGCACTTCTTCCACCACCCGACACACACGCCCGAAACCTGTGACCACGGCGCCTATATCCGGCCACAAAACGTCGATGCGGTGTCGACCCTGCTGGCCGGGCTGAACCTGCCGCACGACGCAGGCTTTCCCCGCTTCCAAGCGGCAGAAGACAAACCCTGGGGCATGCGCGAGGCAACGCTCTGGGACCCCGACGGCAACCTCCTGCGGATCGGAGAGAGTATCCCAAATGGCTGAGATCGTTATCAAAAACGTCCGCAAGGAATTCGGGGACTTCGTCGCCGTGCGCGAAAGCTCCTTTACCATCGAAGACGGCGAATTCTTCATGCTGCTCGGCCCATCGGGCTGCGGCAAGACCACGACGCTGCGCATGATCGCGGGGCTCGAACTGCCCACATCGGGCGAAATCTACCTCGACGGTGAAGAGATCGGGCAGCGTCCGCCGTCTCAGCGCGACATCGCTTTCGTGTTCCAGATGTTCGCGCTCTACCCGCACATGAACGTCTACAAGAACCTACGCTATCCGCTGGTCAGCCAGGGCATGCCGCGCGCGCAGGTGCGTGCGAAAATCGACGAGGTCGCCACCATCCTCGGCATCAAGGATATCCTGAAAAAACCCGTCGGCGGGCTGTCGGGCGGCGACCGGCAACGGGTGGCGCTCGGTCGGGCCATCGTTCGTGAACCCAAGGCGTTCATGATGGACGAACCGCTTGGCGCTCTGGATGCCGAATTCCGCGAACACATGGCCGAAGAACTGCGCGCGCTGCACGACCGGATGGGGGCCACCACCGTCTATGTGACGCACGACCAGCTCGAAGCGATGCAGATGGGCGACAAGATCGTCGTGATGAACAACGCGGTTGTCGAACAATTCGGCACCCCGCAAGAGATTTACGACAAGCCCGCGACCATGTTCGTCGCCAACTTCATCGGCTCCCCGTCGATGAACTTCCTGAATTTTCAGGGAAATGTGGCGGCTGGGGCATCATCCGTGGCGCTTGGTGAGGCGCAGATGGGTATGCCCGCCCTACGCGATGGGGCCAGCGGAGAGCTGGTGTTTGGGGTGCGCCCCGAACACATCATCTTGAACGATACGGGTGCGTATCGCGGCAAGGTCACGGCCACCGAATATCTCGGCACAACGCAGATCGTGACCCTCGACACCCCCAACGGTGACCTCAAGGCGCGCATCGCCTCGGACCAGCCCGCGCAGGTGGGCGAGACGGTCGGCATGGACTTCAACCCCGACACCGTCACCCTGTTTGACCGGGGCACAGGGCACGCCCTGCGCTCGGCCCTGAACGAAGGAGTGCTCGCCCATGGCTGAGGTCGTTTTATCAGGCGTTTCCAAAGCCTTCCGCAAGACCGAAGCCATCATCGACATGGACCTGACGGTCCCCGATGGCGCATTCGTGGTCCTGCTTGGCCCCACTGGTGCGGGCAAGACCACGACCCTGCGCCTGATCGCGGGGCTGGAAAAGGCCGACGCCGGCACCATCCAGATCGCGGGCCGTGACGTCAGCGTCGAGACCCCGGCCCAGCGTGACGTGGCCATGGTGTTCCAGCAATATTCGCTCTACCCGCACATGTCCGTGCGCGACAATCTCGCCTTCCCGCTGCGCTCGCCGATCCTCAAAACCCCCGAGGATGAGATCGCCGAAAAGGTCGCAAAAGTGGCCGAAGTCCTGCACATCCCGCACAAGCTCGACAACAAGGCGACAGAGCTGTCGGGCGGTGAGATGCAGCGCGTTTCCATCGGGCGCGCCCTCGTGCGCGATCCGGCAATTTACCTGATGGATGAACCGCTTAGCTCGCTGGATGCCAAGCTGCGCGCCGACCTGCGCGTGGAGTTGAAACGCATCCATGCCGAACTCAACGCCACCCTGCTCTACGTCACCCACGACCAGATCGAGGCGATGACAATGGCCACCCATGTGGGCGTTCTGGACGAGGGGCGGCTGGTGCAGTTCGGCACCCCGCGCGAGATCTACGAAAACCCCACCTCGGCCTATGTCGCCGCCCGTCTGGGCCAGCCGCGGATCAACCTGCTGCCAACCGGCCTATTTGATGAGGACGCACCGCAGGGCGCCACCCAGATCGGCCTGCGCCCCGAACATATCGCACTGGATGGCGGTGCGCCCGCGCAGGTCACACGGGTGGAACGGCTGGGCGATCAGACCCGGCTCCACCTCAAGTTCAAGGACCACGACGTGATCACCCTCACCGATCCGCACACCCCGCTCAACACCGGCGAAACGATCCACATCGCCCCCCGCAACCCGCTGTTTTTCAACGCAAACGGCGCGCGCGTCGCCTGAACGAAAGGACCCGGAGCCATGGCACAATTCGTGAATGCAAAGGATGATCTGGTCAAAGAGGCCATCGACGGCGTGCTGGCGGCATCCGGCGGCGCGCTCGCGCGGCTCGACGGGTATCCGCATATCAAGGTCGTCTACCGTGCCGACTGGGACCGGTCCAAGGTGGCGCTGATCTCGGGCGGCGGATCGGGGCACGAACCTGCGCATGCGGGGTTCGTGGGCGCGGGTATGTTGACCGCCGCCGTCTGTGGCGAGGTCTTTGCCTCCCCGTCCGTCGAGGCGGTACTGGCCGGTATTCTGGCCGTCACGGGCGAGGCCGGGTGCCTGCTGATCGTCAAGAACTACACCGGGGACCGGCTGAACTTTGGCCTTGCTGCCGAACGGGCCCGCGCCCTTGGCCGCCGCGTCGAAATGGTGGTTGTGGATGATGACATCGCCCTGCCCCATCTGCCGCAACCACGCGGGGTTGCTGGCACGCTCTTTGTGCACAAGATCGCCGGTGCACTGGCCGAAGGTGGCGCTTCCCTGAACGATGTGGCCGCGGCGGCGCGGCGGGTGATTGGCAACGTCGCCTCCATCGGCAAAAGCCTCGACACCTGCACCGTTCCCGGCTCGCCCAAGGAAGAACGCATTCCGGCAGGCAAGGCCGAACTCGGCCTCGGCATACATGGTGAGCCGGGCGTAGAGCAGGTGGATTTCCAAGGGGCCGCAGACGCCATGGCGCTGGTGCTCGACAAGCTCAAGGCGCATCTTGGCACCGGCGATTGCGTGGCCCTGTTGAACAATCTCGGTTCGACCACACCACTGGAAATGTCGGTACTGACCCACGCACTCGCGGATGCGGGCGTGGCCAGTCATATCATCGGCCCGGCCCCGATGATGACGTCCCTCGACATGCACGGGTTTTCCGTGTCCGTCCTGCCGGTGGACGCGGCGGATCTCAACGCACTTGCGGCGCCGGTGCCGATGCCCGCGTGGCCCGGGTTGCAGGCGCTGACCCCTGCAACCGTGACGCCCCTGCCCGACGGGCTGACCCCCATCGCACCGATCCCCTCGTCCAACGACCGCACACGGGCAACGGTGTGCCATGTGGCGGACCTGCTGATCGCGGCAGAGGATGCGCTGAACGCCCTTGACGCCAAATCCGGTGATGGCGACACCGGCAGCACGCTGGCCACAGCCGCCCGCGCGCTCAAGCAAAACGTGGACGACATGCCCCTTGCCGACCTGACCCAGCTGTTTCCCGCCCTGGGCAACGCGCTCAGCCAAACGATGGGCGGGTCATCGGGCGTGATCCTCGCGATCTACTTCAACGCCGCTGGGGATGCCTGCGCCAGCGGGGCGAGTGTGGAACACGCGCTCCGGGTTGGGCTGCAACGGGTCAGTGATGTCGGTGGCGCGCAGGTGGGAGATCGGACAATGATCGACGCGCTCGCACCGGCACTGGACGCCTTGCCGCAGGGTCTCTCCGCCGCTGCCGCGGCGGCCCGGACGGGTGCGGATGCCACCGCCACGATCCACACGGCAAAGGCCGGGCGCGCGGCCTATGTGCCGTCCGAAAACCTCAAGGGACACAACGATCCCGGCGCCGAAGCCGTCGCCCTTCTGTTTGAAGGCCTTGCGGGCCACATGGAGGGCTGACCACACGTGCCCGAAGGCGATCTCACTCCCACGCAAAAGCCGACGATCAATGATCTGGCCCGCGTCGCAGGCGTTTCGCTCGCGACGGTGGACCGGGTGTTGAACGGACGGCCCGGTGTGCGCCGCGTGACGATCGACAAGGTGAACCGCGCCATCGCGGAACTGGGCTATGTGCGCGACACGGCGGCGGCAAACCTGGCGCGGCGGCGGGTGTACCGGTTGCTGTTCATCCTGCCCGCAGCCGAGAACGAATTCGTGGATGCGCTGGCCGCGCAGGTGAATATTCAGGGCGCACAGTTTTCCCATCACCGCACCACGCTCGCCGCGCGGCACGTGCCACCCTTTGACCCGCAGGCGATCGTGGACATGCTCGACGAGCTCTCGGCCACAGAGACGGACGGCGTTGCGGTGTTCGGCCCGGAAACACCGGCGGTGCGCGATGCGGTCAAACGGGCACGCGCGCGCGGCATTGTGGTGGTGTCCCTTGTGGCGGACCTGCCCAGCTCGGACAGGGATCATTTTGTCGGCATCGACAACTATGCCGCCGGTCGGACGGCAGCCCGCCTCATGGGAAATTTCATCGACGCGCCTGGTCCGGTGCTTGTCCTGACGGGATCGCGGCTGGCCCGTGACCATCTGGAACGGCGGGCCGGGTTTGACGCGGTGATGCGCGAGGATTTTCCCACGCTTGATGTTCTGCCCTCGGTGGAGGGGCGCGATGATCCGGAGCTGATTGAGGCGATCCTGCCTGACATCATCCGGTCCGTCCCCGATCTGCGGGGCATTTATTCCTCGGCTGCGGGGAATGCGGGGCTTGTGCGGTTCCTGCAAACCCATGACCTGCCCGATGCACTTGTGGTCATCGCGCACGAGTTGACGCCCGTGTCCCGCAACGCGCTGCAGTCGGGGTTGTTTGACGCGGTCATTTCGCAGAATGCCGGGCACCTCGTCCGCTCTGCCGTGCGGCTGATGAAGGCCACGGCCGACCGCGCACCCTTTGACGAGACGCAGGAACGCATTCGCATCGACATCTATTTGCAAGACAACATGCCGCCGGAATGATGGCGGCCACGGGAGGATCACAGACATGAAGACCATCAAGGGCCCCGCGCTGTTCCTGGCGCAGTTTGCAGGCGACGACGCGCCGTTCAACAGCTGGGACGCTATCACCAAATGGGCCGCGGATTGCGGGTACAAGGGCGTGCAGGTGCCCAGCTGGGACGGGCGTCTGTTCGACCTTGCCACAGCCGCGACCAGCAAGGATTACTGTGATGATTTCAAAGGGCAGGCCGCGTCCAATGGCGTCGAAGTGACGGAACTATCGACACACCTGCAAGGGCAACTGGTCGCGGTCCATCCCGCCTATGACGACGCCTTTGACGGGTTTGCGGCTCCGCAAGTCCGCGGCAACCCCAAGGCGCGGCAGGCATGGGCCGTGGAGCAGGTCATGATGGCGCTGTCGGCCTCGAAGAACATGGGGATCGGCGCGCATGCAACATTCTCGGGTGCGCTGGCCTGGCCGTACATCTATCCATGGCCGCAGCGGCCTGCGGGCCTGGTGGAAACCGCCTTTGACGAGCTGGCCAAGCGGTGGTTGCCGATCCTGAACCACGCAGAAGAGTGCGGGGTTGATGTCTGTTATGAGATCCACCCCGGCGAGGACCTGCATGACGGGATCACCTATGAGATGTTCCTCGAGCGCACGGGCAATCACGACCGGGCCTGCATGCTTTATGACCCCAGCCACTACGTGCTCCAGTGTCTCGATTACCTCGACAATATAGATATCTACCGCGACCGGATCCGCATGTTCCATGTCAAGGATGCGGAGTTCAACCCAACGGGGCGGCAGGGTGTGTATTCCGGGTATCAATCCTGGGTCGACCGTGCCGGCCGGTTCCGGTCGCTGGGCGATGGGCAGGTGGATTTTGCCGCCGTGTTTTCCAAGATGGCGGCCAATGATTTCGACGGCTGGGCGGTGGTGGAGTGGGAATGCTGCCTCAAACACCCCGAGGACGGAGCGCGCGAGGGCGCGCAATTCGTCAAGGACCACATCATCCGCGTGACAGAACGCGCGTTTGACGATTTTGCCGATGGCGGGACGGACGAGGCCGCAAACCGCAAGATGCTCGGGATTGACGGGTAGGCCCTTTGGCACACCGGCCCTGCGGGGCGAGTTTATTTTGCGAGATGAAGACGGATCCGGGCGCGCCCCGGCAAGAAGGAGAACACGATGGGTCGGATCAAGCTTGGCATGGTGGGGGGCGGCAATGACGCCTTTATCGGGGCGGTGCACCGTATCGCGGCGCGGATCGATGATCGGTACGAGTTGGTGGCAGGCGCGTTGAGCGCAACCCCGGAAAAGGCGCAGGCCAGTGGTGCCGCCCTCGGGCTGCCGCGGGTCTATGATGATTTCAAGGCGATGGCGATCCGCGAGGCGCGGCTCAAGGACGGGATCGAGGCGGTCAGCATCGTGACGCCCAACCACGTGCATTTTGCCGCCGCGCGTGAGTTCCTGAAACGGGGTATCCACGTGATCTGCGACAAGCCGCTGACCTCGACCCTCGCGGATGCAAAAAAGATGGTGAAGGAAGCGGAAAAGTCGGACGCCCTGTTCATCCTCACGCACAATTACACCGGCTACCCGATGGTGCGACAGGCCCGCGAGATGGTTGCCGCGGGCGAGATTGGCGCCGTGCGTGTGGTGCAGGTGGAGTATCCGCAGGACTGGCTGACGGTTGAGCAGGATTTCAAGCAAGCCGAATGGCGTACCGATCCTGCCCGTTCCGGGGTCGGAGGATCCACGGGCGATATCGGCACGCACGCATTCAACCTGGCCTGTTTTGTCACGGGGCTGGAGGTCGAGACCCTGGCCGCGGACTTGCAGGCCTTTGTGCCGGGGCGCGCGGTGGACGACAACGCCCACGTGATGCTGCGCTTTGCCGGTGGCGCGCGGGGGATGCTGTGGTCGAGCCAGGTGGCGCCCGGCAATGAAAACGCGCTGCGCATCCGGGTCTATGGCGAGAGCGGCGGTCTGGAATGGGCGCAGGAAGACCCGAATTATCTGTGGCACACCCCCTTTGGTGAACCCAAAAGGCTGATCACGCGCGGGGGTGCGGGAGCAGGAGACGTCGCAGGCCGGGTGAGCCGGACGCCGCCGGGACATCCGGAGGGGTATCTCGAAGGGTTCGCCAATATCTACACCGAGGCGGCAGAGGCGATCATCGCCGCGCGCACCGGTGCGGCGGTGCCCGATCATGTGGTCTACCCCACCGTGCAGGACGGTCTGAAGGGTGTGCAATTCGTGTCGGCCTGCGTAAAATCCTCGCAGCGTGATGCGGCCTGGGTCAAGTTGGACCACTGAGCATGTATCTTGGACTGGATCTGGGCACCTCCGGTGTCAAGGCGCTGCTGATCGGGGAAGAGCAGCAGATTGTGGGCAGTGCGACAGCGCCGCTTGAGGTGATGCGCCCGCATCCCGGCTGGTCGGAGCAGGATCCCGACAGCTGGATCACCGCGGCGCAGGCTGCGTTGCGGCAGCTGGCGGGTGCGCACGACCTGAGCGCGGTGCGCGGCATCGGATTGTCGGGGCACATGCATGGGGCAACGCTGCTGGATGCAGCGGATCGGGTGTTGCGACCGTGCATCCTTTGGAACGACACACGCAGCGCGGTGGAAGCGGCCACGCTTGACGCCAATCCGATCTTTCGGGCGCAAACGGGCAATATCGTGTTCCCCGGCTTTACCGCGCCAAAACTGGCGTGGGTCAAGGCGCATGAACCCGACATTTTTGCGAAAACGGCCCGCGTGCTCTTGCCCAAGGATTACCTGCGGCTCTGGCTGACCGGTGAGCCGGTGTCGGAAATGTCGGATGCGGCGGGCACAAGCTGGCTGGATGTGGGTGCGCGCGACTGGTCTGACGACCTGTTGGCCGCCACCGATCTGGGCCGCGAACACATGCCCCGACTGGTGGAAGGGGCGCAAGCCTCGGGCCAGTTGCGCGACGGCGTGGCCACGCCGTTTGGTATGCGTGCGGGCATACCGGTCGCAGGCGGGGCGGGCGACAATGCCGCGTCAGCCGTGGGTGTCGGTGTGGCGCGACCGGGCGAAGGTTTCGTGTCGCTCGGAACCTCAGGCGTGCTTTTTGCAGCAGCAGAAGGGTATGCGCCCGACCCGGACACGGCCCTGCACACCTTCTGCCATGCGCTGCCGGGACAGTGGCACCAGATGGGTGTGATCCTGGCCGCGACGGATGCGCTTGCCTGGTACGGGCGTCTGGTTGGCGCAGACCCTGCGACCCTGACCGGTGAGCTGGGCACGCCAGAGGGGCCGGGACGCACGCTTTTCCTGCCTTACTTGGGTGGAGAGCGCACACCGCATAACGACGCGAAAGTACGCGGATCCTTTGTCGGATTGGCGCATGAAACTGACCGGGCCGCTGGAACGCGCGCCGTTCTGGAGGCCGTGGCCTATGCGTTTCGGGACAGCCTTGATGCGATGACCGCGACCGGCACCACACTCAACAGCCTGATCGCAGTGGGCGGCGGCGCGGCCTCGGGCTACTGGTTGCAAACCATTGCGACGGTTCTCGGACTGCCGGTATCTGTCCCCGCGCAAGGCGACTTTGGCGCGGCGTTCGGGGCGGCACGGCTCGGCCTCATGGCCGCAGGCGATGGCGGGCCGGAAATCGCGACACCGCCTGCCATCGCACAGACATACGACCCTGACACAACCCTCGGCGCCGCATTCGACGAGGCCCATGCGCGCTACAGCGCGACCTATCAAGCACTCAAGGACATCTCATGACCGACTTCTTCCAAGGCATCGACCCCGTCACATTCGAGGGCCCGGCCAGCACATCCGATCTTGCCTTCCGTCACTACGACCCCAACGAATTGGTCATGGGCAAGCGGATGGAAGACCACCTGCGCTTTGGCGTGGCGTGGTGGCACAGTTTTGCCTGGCCCGGCGGCGATCCCTTTGGCGGGCAAACGTTTGACCGGCCGTGGTTCGGTGACACAATGGACCTTGCACGGCTCAAGGCGGACGCGGCCTTTGACCTCTTTGCCATTCTGGGCCAGCCCTTCTTTTGCTTTCACGACTATGATGTGCGCCCCGAGGGCAAGAGTTTTGCCGAAAGCACCCGGAATTTCGAAGAGATCGTCGATTACATCGGGACCAAGATGGCAGATGGCGGCCCCCGCCTGCTCTGGGGCACCGCGAACCTCTTTACCGAACGGCGGTTCATGTCGGGTGCCGCGACAAACCCCGACCCGGATGTGTTTGCCTATGCCGG
This sequence comes from Tateyamaria rhodophyticola, assembly GCF_047777875.1. Lineage (GTDB taxonomy): Bacteria > Pseudomonadota > Alphaproteobacteria > Rhodobacterales > Rhodobacteraceae > Tateyamaria. Next base: position 1,063,594 of record NZ_CP180519.1, read on the forward strand.
TGCGACGGTCAAATCCTGTATGGACGCGACGCAGAAACTGGGGGGCGAAAACTATGTCCTGTGGGGTGGCCGTGAAGGGTACGAGACGCTCCTGAACACCGACCTCAAGCGCGAGCGCGACAATGCGGGGCGCTTCCTGCAAATGGTGGTGGAGTATAAGCACAAGATCGGGTTCAAGGGCGCGATCCTCGTTGAGCCCAAGCCGCAGGAACCCTCAAAACACCAATACGATTACGACGTCGCCACGGTCTACGGCTTCCTCAAGGAATTCGGGCTGGAAGGCGAGGTGCAGATGAACCTTGAACAAGGGCACGCAATCCTTGCCGGACATTCGTTCGAACACGAACTGGCCATGGCCGCATCGCTAGGCATCTTTGGCTCCATCGACATGAACCGCAACGATTACCAATCCGGTTGGGACACCGATCAATTCCCGAACAACGTGCCCGAAGTGGCGCTAGCCTATTACGAGGTGCTGCGCGCCGGTGGGTTCACGACCGGCGGCACGAATTTCGACGCCAAACTGCGCCGCCAATCGCTCGACCCGGTGGACCTTGTGGCTGCCCATGTCGGTGCGATGGACGTCTGCGCGCGGGGCCTCAAGGCCGCCGCCGCGATGCTGGAGGACGGCGCGCTCGCGGCGGCGCGGGCAGAGCGCTATGCAGGATGGGACAGCGTGGCGGCCAAGGACATGCTGGCCGGCGGTCTTGAGGGCTGTTTTGACCGGGCGATGCAGGACGGCTTTGACCCCGCCCCGCGGTCAGGCCGGCAAGAGCGGCTTGAGAACATCGTCAACCGCTACGTCTGATCGGGATCATCCGGCATGAGCCTGCTCACCATATTGATGAGCAGGCCCGTGCTGATCCCAAAGGTCAAAAGCCCGGTGATGGATGCGAAACTGGCAAAGACCCGCAGCTCGGGGCCCAGGATCAAATCGCCATATCCAAGGGTCGTGTAGGTCGCGGTGGCGAAATAAAAGCTCTCGGGAAAATCGGCGAATGCGCCGATCCAGAGCAACACAAATGCCCACGCCCAGATCTGCAACGTGTGGCCAAGAACAACGACAAAAACCCCGAAAGACAACATGGCGGCGTTGCGGATGATGACGCGACGCGCCCGCAATGCCGCGCCCAGCACGTTGGCATAGGGTACTGCGCCCGCCACAACCACCACATGCAACAACGCACATGCCGTCAGCAGGCACGTTCCCCAGGCGACTTGCGCAAAAAGTGTCATGGCATCCCCTTGGACAATTGACGCGTGTGCAGTCTTCCGGACACATTGGCCGCATCTTAACGGCAAAGGCGGATTCATGAACACGTTCTCTCGCAGTTTGATCGCAGCGCTTGGCGCCTTTGCCTCGGCCCTTCCCGTCATGGCCCAGGATATTGTCCGCCCCGCCAAAGTGTTTACCGTCACTGAAACCGACAGCGTCATCCGCCGCACCTACCCGGCCATCGTGTTGCCATCGCAAGAGGTCGAGTTGTCCTTTCGGGTCAGCGGCAGGGTTATCGAACTGCCGATCCGTGGTTCCATGGAGGTCGCGCAAGGCGATGTAATCGCCAAGCTGGACCCCCGCGATTTCGAACGGCAAATCGCGCAGTTGGAGAGCCAGCGGGACCAAGCCGCGGCACAGTTGGACGCCCTGCGCACGGGCTCCCGCCCCGAAGAGATCGTGGCGCTCGAGGCCTCTGTCGCCTCGGCGCAGGCACAGGTGGATCAGGCCCGTGATCAGGCTGAGCGCACACGGCAACTGGTTCAGCGCGGCGTGGCCGCAGCCGCACAACAGGAACGGGATGACGCCTCCCTGCGCGTGGCAGAAGCGGCTCTGCAAACAGCGATTGAACAGCTCACCATCGGGCAGGCCGGTGCACGCGCCGAAGACATCGCCGCATCAGAGGCCGCCTTGCGCGGGCTTGAGGCGCAATTGCAGGTCGCACAGGACAATCTCGCCGACGCAACACTGACCGCGCCATTCGACGGCATCATTGCGCGCCGCGACATCGAGAATTTCGTGAACATTCAGGCCGGTCAGAATGTGGCGTTGTTGCAATCGCTTGCGGTGCTGCATCTGGCTTTTGACATCCCCGGCACGGATGTGACCACCCTCACCGTCAACGGTGTTGGCCAGATCAGCAATCAGGTGACGTTCGACGCCGTTCCCGGCGCCGTATTCGATGCCGAAGTCGTGGAATTCTCCGTTCAGGCGGACAGCGCGACCCAGACCTTTCGAGGGCGGGTCAGTGTGGCACAGCCCGAAAACAGCGTGATCCTGCCCGGTATGGTGGCCAGCGTCATTTCATCGACCGCAGGTCCCGCGCCGGAAATGCGCATCCCCCTCACCGCGGTTGTCAGCGCCCCCGATGGCAGCCCCTTTGTCTGGATTGTGGGCGCAGACAATGCCGTCAGCGCACGGCCCATTACACTTGGGGCTGCGCGGGGCGACAGTATCGCGGTCAGCGATGGGCTTGCCACGGGCGACGTGATCGTCTCTGCCGGGGTGAACCAGATCATCGAGGGCATGACCATCCGCCCGATCGACCGGATCGGGGGCTGACACATGGATTTGGCCCGGTTTGCCATCGAAAAGCGCCTGATTTCGGCGCTCTGCACCCTGTTAATCCTCGTGTCCGGCTACTTTGCCTACACGGCCCTGCCCCGCTTTGAAGACCCCGAATTCATCATTCGGCAGGCGCAGATCATCACCCCATACCCCGGCGCATCCGCCGAAGAAGTGGCGGAAGAGGTCACCGAAGTCATTGAAAACGCGCTCCAGCAGTTGCAAGGCGTGGACGAGGTGCGGTCCGTCTCGTCGCAAGGCCTATCCAATGTGACCGTTGAATTCACGATCCAGAGCACACCGGACTACCCCGCGCTCTACCAGCGCTTTTCGCAGATGCGCTCCAAGATACAGGATTCGCAGTCGCAGCTGCCGCCCAATGCGCTCACCCCGCAAGTGTTCGACGATTTCGGCGACGTCTACGCGCTCTATTTCGCGATCGTGGGCGATGACTATTCCATCTCGGAACTCTACGAATATGCCAAGGACCTGCAGCGCGATCTTGTGACCGTTGACGGCGTGTCCAAGGTGGTCCTGAACGGGGTGCAGGACGAGGTGATCTATGTCGAATACGCGCCCGCACGTCTCATCGAGCTCGGCCTTGCACCGGATCAGATTGCGCAAATCCTCGAAGGCCAGAACCTCGTGGCGCCCGCAGGCAGCATCGTATCGGGTCAAAACCGGCTCGAGGTGCGTCCGCAGTCGGCGGTGTCTTCGACCCAGGCGATTTCCGATCTGGTGATTGTGAACCCGTCGAACGGCGCGTCCTTCCGACTGGGTGACATTGCCACCGTGACACGTGGATACGAAGACCCCGCAACCGAACTGCTCTACCGGGATGGTCGGGCGGCGATTGGCATTGGCATCTCCAACCGGCTGGGTGGCAACGTCGTGAACATGGGCGAGGCGGTCAAGGCGCGCATGGATGCGCTGATTGATCAGCGGCCCATCGGCATCGACATCCTGCCCATCTCGGACCAATCGACCACGGTCGATGAATCGGTGAACAACTTTGTCCTCAACGTGGTTGTCGCGCTGGCCATCGTGGTTGGGACGCTTCTGATCTTCATGGGGCTGCGGTCCGGGTTGTTGATGGGGGGCATCCTGCTGGTCACCGTCGCGGGCACTCTCTTTGGCATGTACCTCTATGGTCTCGACATGCAGCGCATCTCGCTTGGTGCGCTCATCATCGCGTTGGGCATGCTGGTCGACAACGCCATCGTGGTCGTCGAAGGCACGCTTGTGCGCGTCGAAAATGGCGAAGATGCGGGCGAGGCCGCCATTTCCGTGGTGAACCAGACCAAGTGGCCCCTGCTGGGCGGCACCATCGTGGGTTTTCTGGCCTTTTCCCCCATCGGATTTTCACCAGACAACACCGGCGAGTATGCAGGCAGTCTGTTCTGGACCATCCTGATTTCACTGTTGTTCTCGTGGCTCGTCGCAATCTGGCTCACGCCGTACTACTGCACACTCCTGCTCAAGAAGGGGAAAAAGGAGAAATCGGGCGAGGGCCCGCTTTTGCGCCTCTATCGCTCCGTTCTGCAAAAGGCGATCCGCTTGCGCTATCTGACCATCGGCGCAGCGGTGGCGCTGTTTGCCTCTGCCATGGCCATCGGCGATCAAATCCCGTCGGGCTTCTTTCCCGCCTCGACACGTGCGCAGTTCGTGATTGACTATTACCTCCCACAAGGCACGGATATTGCACAGACTCAGGCCGACATCCTCGAAATCGACGCCCATGTGCGCACGCTGCCCGGTGTGACCGGCACCAACACAATGGTGGGCAACGGCCATCTGCGCTTTATGCTGATCTACGAAAGCGAAAACGGCAATTCCGCCTACGGGCAAATCCTCGTGGACGTCGAGAATTTTCATCAGATCGAAGGCTTGCGCACGGATGTACAGGCCTGGATCAACGACAGCTTTCCATCCTCGAACGCCAAGGTCTGGAAATTCGTGCTCGGCCCCGGTGGCGGCTCGAAAATCGAAGCGCGGTTCACCGGTCCGGACGCCACCGTGCTGCGGGATCTGTCCAATCAGGCCAAGGCCATCCTCCAGACAGCAGGCGCCGTTGCCGTCAAGGACAACTGGCGCGAACAGGAACCGGTGATCCGCCCGGTGATCAATACGGAAAACGCCCGCCGCCTCGGCCTGACCCAGGGCGAGATTTCAAACGCCTTGAACACCCACCTTTCGGGCGCCCGTCTCGGCGTTTACCGCGAGCGGGACGAATTGCGGAACATCGTGATGCGCCCCTATGCCGCCAACCGGGAAGACATCGGTCAGTTGCATGACGTACAGGTCTTTAGCCAGGTTCTGGGCGGTTACGTTCCCATCGGGCAGGCCGTGGACCGGTTCGAAGTGGTGTTCGAGGCCGGCAATTTGCGACGTGTCGACCGCGCGCTGGCCATCACCGCACAGGGCGACAACGCCCCCGGCGTGCTGTCCGGAACCCTGTTCGAAGAGGTGCGCGGACCGATTGAAGAGATCCCCCTGCCCCCCGGATACACACTCGAATGGAAGGGCGAATTCGGCAACAGCGCAGAGGCAAACGAAGGCTTGGCCGCGACGATGCCCCTGGGCTTTGGCGCGATGATCCTCGTGGTGATCTTCCTGTTCAACGCGGTGCGCCAACCGCTGATCATCTGGCTCACCGTACCGCTGGCGATGATCGGCGTGATCTGGGGTCTGGTCAGCACACAGACGCCGCTGGAATTCATGGCGATCCTCGGCGTCCTGTCGCTGACCGGACTGCTGATCAAGGCGGTGATTGTCCTGCTGGATGAAACCGACAGCCAGATCGCAGGTGGCAAACCCCGCATGGCCGCGGTGCAGGATGCTGCCGTCAGCCGCGTGCGGCCAGTCCTGCTGGGTGTGCTGACCACCGTGCTGGGCGTGGTGCCGCTTCTGTGGGATCCGTTCTTTGCATCCCTGGCGGTGGTGATCATCTGCGGCCTCAGCTTTGCCGCGCTGCTCACGCTTTTTGTGGTGCCTGCCCTCTATGCCGTGTTCTTTGGCGTCAAGGCCTCCGAGGTCTAGCGGTCAAATGCCCCGCGTCGGCGCAGGCGCGCGCGGCGCGAGCACCACGACCAACGCGGCCACCGTGATCAGGACACTGCCAAGGATACCAAGTGGGCCGGGAACCTGCGCAAAGATCAACCAGTCTATCAGCACGGCCCACAAAAGCCCGGTGTAATCCAGCGGTGCCACCGCCGACGCAGGTGCCCGCGCAAGGCTTTCGGCAAACAGGACGAGGTTCAGTGCCCCAAACACCCCGGCCCCCAGCAAGACCCAGAACACATAACCCGTGGGCCAGACCCAATTGCCCCACAAAATGCTGACCCCGGTGACAGCCGTCACAATCACGGTGAACGACAGCGCAATGGACACCGCACTTTCCGTGGCGGTCATGGCACGGACGTTCACCTGAATAACGGCGATCACCACCGCCGCGCCAATTCCGGCCAACGCGCCCCAAAACGCCTGCACCCCCGCCTCGAAAGAAAGACCGAGGATCAACAAAACACCGGCAAATCCGAACCCCAGCCCGACGATCTGCCGAAACCTCGGTCGCTCACCCAACCGCACCATGGCCATCGGCAGAACAAGAAGCGGTGCCAGGTAACCAAGCGTCTGCGCCTGCGTGATCGGAAGCCGGGCGAATGCGATATACGACAGGGCCATCCCCACACACGCCAACGCACCGCGCACCAGATGCGGCCGCCAACTGCGTGGCAACAGATCCCTGTGCGGCTTGAAGATCAGCCCATAGGCAAGGATCAGGACCCCGGAAATCAGCGCACGAAACGCCATGATCTGACCCAGCGGCACCAGATCCGCGGCCGCATGCACGCACGCCGCCAACCCCACGGTCGCCGCAGCCCCGCCAATGCGGAACAGTTTGCCGATGTATTCCTGATCCATAAACGCACGCTGCCCGGAAACACCGCGCAGCACCATGGTCAAATGCACCAAAGCCCAGACCGGTCACAGGCACCGCGAGACATTTGAAATTGTCCCGTCGCCGGGGTCGGCGGGCGGGCGCCTTTGCGCAGCAAACAGAGCCGCCCGACGACGCCCTAACGCGCCAGTGCCGCCGCGTCGCGGGCCAGCGCTTCAATGCCGGACCAATCACCAGCCTCAACTTTGTCCTTGGGCGCCACCCAACTGCCGCCGGCGCAAACCACATTGGACAGGCTCAGGTACTGCGCCGCATTCGACGGGCTGACCCCGCCTGTCGGACAGAACGATATCTGCGGCAATGGCGCACCAATCGCCTTCAATGCGGGCGCACCACCGGATGCCTCTGCCGGAAAAAATTTCAACATGTCATAGCCACGCTCGAAAAGCGCCATGGCTTCCGATGCCGTCGCAGCACCCGGCAGCAAGGGCAGGCCCTCGGCTTCACAGGCTGCGATCAACGCATCTGTCGCACCGGGCGACACGCCGAATTGCGCCCCTGCCTCCTTGGCTGCGGCCACGTCTTCCGGCGTCACCAATGTACCTGCACCAACGACGCCACCCGGCACCGCCGCCATGGCCGCAATCACCTCAAGCGCTGCGGGCGTGCGCAACGTCACCTCCAGCGCAGGCAATCCACCCGCGACCAGCGCTTCGGCCAAAGGCGCGGCATGCGCGACATCCTCGACCACCAGGACCGGCACAATCGGTGCCAATTCACAGATTTCCCGGGCGCGCACCGACGCCGCTTTTGCAGTGATCATCTAAAAATCTCCAAAGACCGTGGCGCCCGTATTGGCGGACCCCACCGTGTTGCGGAACGCATGAAACATATCCCGTCCGACGCCCCACTGATTATCCGACAAATCCGCGGTGGCAAGGGGACGATCCAACGCACCCGTCGTCAACACCTCGAGCGCGCCCGTGTCACCATCCACGCGCACGATATCTCCGTCAGCAATCCGTCCAATCGGTCCACCATCGAGCGCTTCGGGGCACACATGGATTGCCGCGGGCACTTTGCCCGATGCACCGGACATGCGCCCGTCCGTGACCAAGGCGACTTTTTGCCCCCGTCCCTGCAAGATGCCAAGCATGGGTGTCAAGCTGTGCAACTCCGGCATCCCGTTTGCCTTCGGACCCTGGAACCGCACGACGATCACCACATCGCCTTCTGCAAAAGCGCCCGCCTTGAACGCAGCCTTCACCGCGTCCTGATCATGAAAAACACGCGCAGGTGCTTCGACGCACCGATGTTCGGGCGCCACAGCGGATACTTTCATGACCGCGGTGCCGAGATTGCCGGCCAACCGGCTCAAACCACCCGTTGGCTGGAACGGATCAGAGGCCGGGCGCACGATCTTGTCGTTGAGGCTTTCGCCTGCGCCAGGGGTCCAGGTCAAAGCACCATCAATCAGCTTGGGCTCCTGCGTGTAATGCTCCAACCCCTCACCCGCGACCGTTTGCGTGTCGTCATGCAAGAGACCGGCGCCCAGCAACTCGCCAATCATATAGCCAAGGCCGCCAGCGGCATGAAAATGGTTCACGTCCGCCAGACCGTTGGGATATACCCGCGCCAGCAATGGCGTGACCTCGGACAGTTCGGCAAAATCCTCCCAGTCGAGGATGACCCCACCCGCGCGCGCCATCGCAATCAAGTGGATCAACAGGTTCGTAGACCCGCCCGTCGCGTTTAGCCCGACAATCCCGTTCACATATGCTTTTTCATCAAGCACATTCGCCACGGGCGTATAGTGGTTGCCAAGCGCACTGAGGCTCAGCGCGCGCTGCGCACCCTCGACCGTCAGGGCGTCGCGCAAGGGCGTGTTGGGGTTCACAAAGGACGATCCCGGCAAGTGCAGGCCCATGAACTCCATCAGCATCTGGTTGGTATTGGCCGTGCCATAGAACGTGCAGGTGCCCGGACCATGATAGGCCGCCATTTCCGACGCCAGAAGTTCTTCGCGCGTGGCCTCACCGGCGGCATACCGTTGGCGCACCTTTGCCTTTTCATCATTGGACAGGCCCGACGTCATGGGCCCCGCAGGCAGGAAAACGGCTGGCATATGGCCAAAGGACTGTGCCGCAATGATCAGGCCCGGGACGATCTTGTCGCACACCCCGAGATACACGGCCGCATCAAACGTGTTGTGGCTGAGAGCAACACCGGCAGCGAGCGCAATGACGTCCCGCGAAAACAGGCTCAGCTCCATGCCCGCTTCACCTTGGGTGACGCCGTCACACATGGCAGGCACGCCGCCTGCGACCTGCGCCGTACCGCCCGCGGCCCGCACGGCATCGCGGATCAGCGTGGGATACCGCTCAAACGGCTGATGTGCCGACAGCATGTCGTTATAGGCGGTGACAATGCCAAGGTTGCCTGCGGACACTTCGGCCAGCCGCGACTGGTCCTCGCCGGCAGCGGCAAAGGCATGCGCCTGCCCGGAACAGCTCAGGTGCGCCCGCGCGGGCCCCTGAGACTTGGCAGCGGCCATACGGTCCAGATAGCGACGGCGCGATGTCGCGCTGCGTTCGATGACACGGTCGGTCACCCGTTTTACTGTATCATTCAGCGGCATGGGATCTCCTTTGTCGCGCGAATGGATTTGCGCGGGCTATACCACGCACAACCTGGTAGCGCTAACAGGAAATCGTGTCATGGTGCCGCAGGAAAACGCCTGAGCCTGCTAGGCAAGGGCGCTGCCACAACATATAGTGTGCGCAACACGATACGCGGCAACACGCGACAAGGGGACAGGCATGGCGCACATCATTGTGGTGGGCAACGAAAAGGGCGGCGCGGGCAAATCGACCGTATCGATGCATGTGGCAACCGCAATTGCGCGCATGGGTCACAAGATCAGCGCGCTGGACCTTGACCTGCGCCAGCGGACCTTTGGCCGCTATGTCGAAAACCGGCAGGCGTTTGTGAAGTCCGCGGAACTCGACCTCGCCTGCCCGGACGTGCACGACCTGCCAGAGATTGACGCGGATGCACTGAAACCGGGCGAAAACATCTATGACCACCGGCTGTCGGCGGCTGTTGCGACGTTGGAACCGGACAACGACTTTATCCTCATCGACTGCCCCGGATCGCATACACGGCTGAGCCAGGTGGCGCATTCGCTGGCCGACACGTTGATCACACCCCTGAATGACAGCTTTGTCGATTTCGACCTGTTGGCCAAGACGGACGCGACCGGTGAGAAAATCCTTGGGCCGTCGGTCTATTCCGAGATGGTATGGAATGCGCGGCAGTTGCGGGCGCAGGCGGGGCTGAAACCCATCGACTGGATCGTCGTGCGCAACCGCGTCGGCGCACAGCGCATGGTCAACAAGGAAAAGATGGAGCGCGTTCTGGCCGCACTGGCCAAACGTATCGGGTTCCGCGTGGCGCCGGGCTTTTCCGAACGGGTGATCTTTCGCGAACTGTTTCCGCGCGGGCTGACCCTGCTTGATCTCAAGGACATCGGTGTCAAACAGCTGAACATCTCGAACGTGGCCGCCCGTCAGGAGCTGCGCGACCTGGTCAAGGCGCTGAACCTGCCCGGTGTTGAACTGAACTTCTAACCTACGGTTTCGACGAACCAATCCATCATCCGGTCGGCCCATCCCTTGGGTGCGCCGTGCCCACCCTTGTGCAGCATCAACTGGATTTCGCCCGCCGCACAGTCCGTCCAGTGCCGGAACCACAGGTCCCCTTCATAGCTGTTCTTTTCCGGCTGGCGCGCGTCGCAGCCATTGGTCGCGCGCAGGATCTTGAGCGCGGCCCATACGTCGCCTTGCACCACCGCGCCAAACGACCGCCCTTCGAGCGGGACGGTGCGGTCGTTCCAGCCATGGGTGTGAAACAGGCGCACCGGCGCCGCGCATTCGGTCGGCAGATCGTCCCAGAAGGCCCCCGCAAGAGGCGCGTACGCGTCCGCAAAGTCCGGCACCTGGCACGCCATGTCCCAGACCATTGACCCACCCCGCGAAAATCCTGCCAGCAGCACCATACCGTCCTCGACGCCCGTGCGCGCCCGGACATCTGCCATGACCTCGGCCAAAAAGGCCTTGTCATTCCGGTTGTGACTGTAGCCATTCGCGGCGACGGACCAGTCGCGCTGCCACCGGTTTTCGGGATGCCAGCCATTGGGCGCGACAAAGACAAACCCGCGCTCCAGCGCTGCTTTGGCCAGACCAGATGTCAACAAGCCGCGCCCGCGTCCGCCGCCGCCATGCAAATGCATCACGATGCCCTTGGGCGCGGCGGATGGCGTGGCATAGTGGTAGTCACCGCTCTGCGTCTCACACGGCGTTTCCGCATCGCCACAGGTTTGTGATTGCGCCTGCGCTGCGGTCGTCAGGCCAAGCGCAGCAATTCCAAGAGCGGCGAGGGACATAAACAGACGGCGCATAGCAATTTCTCCAATTGGGTTGGCCCAACCCTGTGACGTCAGCGCACCGCTGACAAATCAATTTCCGCTGATCGGTCCCGTAACATCGCGCTGTCCCAGCCGCGCCAGCGCCGTACGCAGGCGGCGCGCCTCCTCCACCGTCATGTCCGCCACCAATGCGCGATCGTACCGCTCAGCCACCTGCCGCAGATCGGCAAATGCCGCCTGCCCAGCCGCTGTCAGCGAAAGATGTTCCAACCGCCGGTCCGCAGCATCTCGGGACCGGACCAGGAACCGCCGCGCCTCGAGCTTGGCAACGGCGCGGCTGATCTTGGTTTTGTGCAATTGCGCCCGCTCCGCGATCTCGCGAGCCGTCATCCGGTGATACATGCCAAGATGGAACAACACGCGCCATTCATTCCGCAACATCCCGTAGCGGTCCTTGTATATCTGCTGAAACGCAAGGCTCGACGCCTCTGCCGCCTGATTCAACAGATACGGCAGAAAGTCTTCGAGATCGAAATCAGACACAGCCACTCCGCTTGTTAGTTACAAATACAACTATTAGTCTGAAGAGATGCACGCAATGGGGAGAGACCGATGAACCGCCAATCCGCGCCAAACGCTCTGGTCCAGGCCCCGACCGGTGCCGGGATCACCGCAGGGTACATGCCCGGGTTCGGCAACGATTTCGAGACCGAAGCATTGCCTGGCGCCTTGCCCGAGGGCATGAATTCACCGCAAAAGTGCAACTATGGCCTTTATGGTGAACAGCTGAGCGGGACGGCATTCACGGATGTCCGCCCAGAACGCACATGGTGTTACCGCATCCGCCCCTCGGTCAAACACGCACACCGATATGCACGGATCGACCTGCCCTATTGGAAAAGCGCGCCGCACGTCATCGAAGACGTCACCAGCCTTGGGCAGTACCGATGGGATCCCGTACCGCACGGGGAGGGTGATCTGACTTGGCTCACCGGTATGCGCACCATGACCACTGCGGGCGACGTCAACACCCAGGTCGGGATGGCCAGCCATATCTACCTGGTGACGCAGTCGATGCAGGACGCGTATTTCTACTCCGCCGACAGCGAATTGCTGGTTGTACCCCAGGACGGTCGGCTGCGGTTTTGCACGGAACTGGGGATCATTGACCTGGAGCCCAAGGAAATTGCGATCCTGCCGCGTGGTCTGCTCTACCGGGTCGAAGTGCTGGATGGTCCGGCCCGCGGGTTCGTATGCGAGAATTACGGGGCCAAATTCGAATTGCCGAGCCGCGGCCCCATCGGCGCGAACTGCATGGCCAACCCGCGCGACTTCAAAACCCCCGTTGCCGCATTTGAAGATCGCGATGCCACCTCAACGGTGACCATAAAGTGGTGCGGCCAGTTCCATGAAACACGCATTGGGCACTCGCCCCTCGACGTGGTGGCGTGGCACGGCAACTACGCCCCCTGCAAATACGATCTGCGCACCTATTGTCCCGTGGGCGCGGTCCTCTTTGATCACCCGGATCCCTCGATCTTTACCGTGCTGACGGCCCCGTCGGGTCAGCCGGGTGTGGCCAATATCGATTTTGTCCTGTTCCGCGAACGCTGGATGGTGGCCGAAGACACCTTTCGCCCGCCGTGGTATCACAAGAACATCATGTCCGAGCTGATGGGCAACATCTATGGCCAGTATGACGCAAAGCCCAAAGGCTTCGTGCCCGGCGGCATGTCGCTGCACAACATGATGCTGCCCCACGGGCCGGACAAGACCGCGTTTGAGCTGGCCAGCAACGCGGACCTTGACGCGGTCAAACTCGACAACACCATGTCCTTCATGTTCGAAACACGCTTTCCACAGCACCTCACCCGATTTGCCGCCGAAGACGCCCCCCTGCAGGACGACTATGTCGCATGCTGGTCCGACATCGAAAAGAAATTCGATGGCACCCCGGGCAAGAAGTGATGGGAAACACAGCCTGGATCATGCTCTACGGTCTCATCGCGGTTGTGGTCGGCCTTGCCCTGCGTGCAGCGTGGCGGATTTTTGTCGCAGGTCGTCCTGACCTTTATGGCGACCGCCCACCACAAGGTGGCCATGACGGGTCTGAAACATGACCGAATTCGTTGCCTCACTCTCCTGGTTCGGATGGGCCCTGATCCTCCTTGCGCTGTGCACCCTTTGGCAATTGCCGACCATACTCTGCACCTTGTTTCGCAGCGACATTCCGGGCGAAGAACCGCAACCCGGTGCCGACCCACCCCACCTGAACCCAGCCGCACAATTCGGACGGCCGGACGACACGGGCGTGGATCGATGACGGCCCGCCCTGCCAAGGATGAACGCATGTGCTGTGCCGTCTTTGATCCAAAACGTACCCTGATCCAGACCGTGCATCGCAGACGCCCGGCGATCCCCACTACACAATCTGAAACCGCACTGGATGCGCCATGCCCCGCCTGACCTCTTGGGTAAAAAGCGCCAACAGCGCGACCACCGACTTTCCCCTCAACAACCTGCCATATGGCGTCTTTTCCGTTGCGGATGATGATCCCCGCTGCGGTGTGGCCATTGGCGACATGATCCTGGACATGCACGCCGCTGAAAAAGCCGGTCTGATCACTCTCATGGACGAACGCCTGTTCGAGGACCCCTTCTGGAACCCTCTCATGGAACAGGGCCCCGCGGTCTGGACTGCGCTGCGCAATCGCCTCAACACGCTGCTGGCAGAAGGCGCGCGGGAGGCGGCAAAACTGGCCCCGTTGCTGGTGCCCATGGCCGACGCCACGCTGCACATGCCCCTGGTTGTTTCGGAATTCACGGATTTCTATGCGGGCCGCCACCACGCCACAAATGTCGGGACCATGTTCCGCGGTGCGGAACACGCCCTGCCGCCAAACTGGCTGCATATGCCCATCGGGTACAATGGACGCGCGTCGTCCGTGGTCGTTTCCGGCACGGGTATCCGCCGCCCGTGGGGACAGCTGAAATCACCCGATCACGACATGCCCGCTTTCCTTCCGTCCCGCCGCTTCGATCTGGAACTGGAATTGGGCGCAATTGTCGGAATGGCGTCGGATGGACCCCTGACGGTGGACGCCGCAGACGCCGCAATCTTTGGCTACGTGCTGCTCAACGACTGGTCTGCCCGTGATATCCAGGCGTGGGAATACCAACCCCTCGGCCCGTTCCAGGCCAAGGCCACGGCCACAACGATCAGCCCCTGGATCGTCGCCAAGGCCGCGCTGGAGCCGTTCCGGACAGATCCGCCCGCGCGCGAAATCCCCCTGCTCGACCACCTCAGGGACACCGGCCCGATGCACTATGATATCGATCTGACCGTGACCCTCGCCCCCGCTGGAAAACGCGCAACGACCATCACCCGCACCAACGCCCGCGCGCTCTACTATTCCGCCGCACAGCAACTGGCCCACCACGCCACATCCGGTTGCCCGATGAACACCGGGGATCTACTGGGCTCCGGCACCATCTCGGGCCCGACCAGGCCGGAACGCGGGTCGCTTCTGGAACTCAGCTGGGGCGGCAAGGAGCCGTTGACGCTCGACACCGGCGACACCCGTACATTTATCGAAGACGGCGACACACTCACGCTCACCGGCCACGCACAAGGCCCAGACCACAGGATCGGTTTCGGCGCCTGCACTGGCACCCTCCTGCCTGCCCGGGACAACCCATTTACGCGCTGATTTCTTCTGGCGAAAAATACCACGGGGTCTGGGGCAGCGCCCCAGTCCGCACGACAGCAAAAGGACGAACCCGATGACACCTCTTTCGCACCTCATCCATGTCAGGTCCGATCGAAACGACAAGGGCGCGCACCCCCCGCTCCAACACCACTGGCGCGCCACAAATCAGGCACAGAGATCATGACAAACACCTCCCAAATGCTCATCCGGATGGCGCAGAACAATGCGTGGGCCAACGCACGGCTGGCACGCGCCGTCGCCGAAATGGACGACATCGCATTCGCCGCCCCCCGGCCCGGCTTCTTCGGCTCGCTCAAGGCCACGCTGAACCACATCCATCAGGTGGACCTCTACTATCTTGACGCACTGGAACAGGGTGGCGCGGGGCGCACCGTCTTCGCGGAACCCGAACACGCATCCGCCGCGCGCCTCGCCCATGCGCAATCTCAAACCGACGACCGGCTCATCCGGTTCTGCACTGCGGTCACGACCGATATGCTCGCCGCATCACGACAGACCGAACGCCGCGAAGGGATGGTGTCCGAAACCGTTGGTGCCCTGCTCCTGCACCTGTTCCAACATCAGGTGCATCATCGCGGGCAGGCCCACGTCATGATCCAGGATGCAGGCATCGCACCGCCGCAACTCGATGATTTCTTCCTCGAATATCAACGTGACCCCGATGCGGAGCTTTATTTCAAATGAACAAGTATGGCCCCACCCGCGCAGACCTCCGCTTTCGCCTCGCCATCTCGCTCGCGGGGCTCGCCCTGCTTGTGGCGGCCATCGCCTATCGCGGATGGCCGCAAGGTCCGGGTGGATGGGAGGCCGTTGGCATCGCGGGCCTGTTTTTCGGCGGAACGACGGTCTGGACCGGCGCGAAACTGCTCAGACGGGATTACCCTGACGACACCTGACCGCCACCAACCGGTTGCGCGCAGACCCAATGACAAAACGCGCGCCCCCTTCTTCTGGCCAAAAATACCAAATCCGACCGCAATCCAAACCGGCTCCCGAACAAAATACGCCGCCCGCACAAGGCACCAAAAGCATCCACCGGAGGGGGATGCAAACATCGTGTGCCGCGGCAGCGGCGCAATTCAGGGGGCCGCGGCCCACGCCTCGACCTCGACAACAAAGGCGGGCCGCGTAAATCCCGATACGATCATCAGGGTCGAACTGGGCAGGACCGTGCGTGCGCGCAGGAATGTGTCCCGCGCCGCCATATAACCGGCCATGTGCATCCGGTCCGTGACAAACGCGCTGAGATGAAACACATCACCTGCCCCCATGCCCGCCTCGGCAAGGATCGCTGCAATATTTGCAAAACACACCTCCGCCTGCGCCTGTGCCCCCTCGGGCACCATATCATCCGTCAGCCCCAATTGACCGGACGTCCGGACAAGCCGGTGCCCGGCGGGCACCTCCACCCCGTGCGCGTAACGGGCAAAAGGCGGGGCGATATGGTCGGGGTTCAGGGCTTTCATGAGGGCAGCCTTGCGCAACCCCACGAAATTTGGAAGGGTCTGCGCATATCTCTGGCACAGATTCACATCTCAAGGGCCGCACGACATCCCCATTTGCAAGGGAGAGACGCGCATGCGGATCCTATGTATACGGCACGAGGCCGACCCAACCGATGACCGGATCACCACGTGGTGCCGAACACATAACATCACCGCTGACATTCGCCGCCCGTTTCAGGGAGATCCTTTGGGCGGCGTGACGGATGACCTCGCAGGGGTCGTTGTCTATGGCGGAAACTACAATGCGGATGACGCAGGCACCCATCCGTTTCTCAACGACGAATACGCAATGATCGACGCAGCCATGCGCGCAGACGTCCCGCTTTTGGGTCTGTGTCAGGGGGCACAGATGATCGCGCACCATATGGGCGCCTTCGCGGGTGATCCCGGTCATGGCCAGCACGAGTTCGGCTATTACGAAGTGGCACCGACGGATGCAGGCCGCGCATGGTTGCCGACGCCGCTGCATTTCACCCAAGCCCATTTCCATACGTTCGACATCCCCAGCGGGGCCACGCATCTTGCCCGCTCCGACCTTTTCGAAAATCAGGCCTTTGCGGTGGGGGACACGGTCATGGCGCTGCAATTCCATCCCGAACAGACCAAAACCGGCTTTGGCCGCTGGATGGCGCGCGGTGATGAATGGGGCCGCTACGATGAGCCCGGCGTTCAGAGCAAGACAGAACAGTCCCGCCTCATGCACGCCCATGATGCGGCACAAGACACGTGGTTTACCGGGTTTCTCGACCGGTTTTTCGGAGCGCGGACATGATCCCGCTGTGGTCGGAATGCGCCCGCGACAGCTTTGCCACGCTGCCTGCGGACACCATCGCCATCCTGCCGCTCGGTGCGACGGAACAACACGGACCGCATTTGCCGTACGGCGTCGATACAACCCTGACCGAAGCGGTTCTGTCGCGGGTCGAAACGCACGCGCAGGCATTGCAACTCCCGACTCTCGCAATCACCAAGAGTGATGAACACAGCGCGGTTCCCGGAACTCTGACGCTAGGCGTGTCGACCCTGCTCGCCACACTTGACGACATAGCCGCATCCGTTGCGCGCACAGGTATCCGGCGCCTTGCGTTCTTCAATGGTCATGGCGGCAACAGCGCAGTGCTCGAGATTGCCGCGCGCACGGCCCGGCGCGGGCACGGGTTGATCACGGCACATGCCAGCTGGTTCGCCTTTGCTGATCTGTCCGGGTTTGACGCCACCCAGTTGCCTTACGACCTGCATGCAGGCGACGTAGAAACCAGCGCGATGCTTGCGACACGCCCCGACCTTGTCGCGATGGAAAAGGCGCAGGACTTCAAAACGGCCATGCACATGTGGGAGACCGCAGGCCACCGCACAGGCCTCACCGGACAGCCCGGCCGCCCGGGTTGGATCATGGAAGATTTGAACAGGGACGGCGCCGCCGGAAACGCCCGCGCGGCCACAGCGGACAAGGGCGAAACCCTTTTGCAAAGTGCGGCGGACGGGTTTGCCCGATGGCTCGAGGATTTCGCACGGTTCGACACGGCCGCCGCGCCATGACGGACGTTTTGATCCCCCTGAACCTGCTGCGCGCACCGGATACGTTTGGCGGTCGGACCGAAGGCACGATGCGGCGCGGGATGCCTGTCCTGCGCGACGGGCATCTGGTCGGCCTTACCGATCCGCAAGGCGGTGCCGCCCGTATCGTCCTGCCGCAACTGATCGAAGCACATTGCCATCTCGACAAATGCCACAGTGTTCACCGGATGGGCGCCGTGGGTGGCGACCTGCCGCAGGCCATCGCGACGCAGCGGGCGGACAAGGAACACTGGACCGAAGATGACCTGCACGCCCGTGCCAGCCGCGGGATGGCCGAGGCACGCCGCAATGGCTGCGGTTTGATCCGGACACATGTGGATTGGGGGGACAATTCGAGCCCGCCCCTCGCGTGGTCGGTCCTGGGCGCGTTGGGCGCAGACCATGGCCCCCTACAGCGTGCGGCTCTGACCGGGGTTCTGCAGTGGATCGACTCCGCCTTTGCCAAGGCGGTGGCGCGCGAGATTGCACGGGACAATGCGGTGCTCGGCGCGTTTGTCTATGATCAGCCGGGATTACAGGCGGGGCTTTCGATCATCTTCGACATGGCGGTTCGGCACGGGCTGCCGCTGGATTTCCACGTGGACGAAGGTTTGGGCGACCTGAACGGGCTGGAAGCGATTGCCGACACTGCCATCGCCACCGGCTACGAAGGCCCGATCCTGTGTGGGCACGCCGTCAGCCTGATCGACCGTCAGGGCGCAGACCTGGCCCGCATCATCGACAAGCTGTTGGCCGCGCGCATCCATATCTGTGCCCTGCCGACGACCAACCTCTATCTACAGGGGCGACGCGATGGCACGCCGGACCGGCGTGGCCTGACACGGCTGCGCGAACTGCACGACGCGGGTGTCCCGATTGTGGTCGGTTCCGACAACGTGACGGACGCTTTCTGCCCCACCGGTGCACATGATCCGATGTCCGCGCTCAACCTTGCGATCTATGCGGCCCATCTCGATCCGCCGCTGGCGCAATGGCTGCCCGCGATCACAACCCATGCCGCAACGGCTCTGGGCGCAGATCCTTTACATGTCGACGGCGCAGCCTGTGACGCACTGAATCTCTATGCGGCGGACAACATGTCGGACGTTCTGTCCGGCCGTGCCGCGCCACAGCCTGCAAGGGAGGCTTTTGGATGACATCCATATCCGGCAAGACACAGATCGACTGGGCCGCTTTTGCAGACGCTCTCGCCCCGGTGGAAACCATCCGCGAAACCGTGCTGATCAAAAAACGCAGTCGCGATTTCTTTTGGTATTCGCCCATCCTGAACGACAGCTTGCGCACGTGTTTCGGTGATCTGGTGGCCCGCCCGAAGACCACGGAGGAAATGGCGCACACCTTGGCGCTGGCCTACGCGCAGGATGCGCCAATCGTGCTGCGGGGCGGCGGAACCGGCAACTATGGTCAGGCGGTGCCGATGGATGGCGGGCTGATCATCGAGACGACGGCGATGAACCGCGTGCTTGAGGTCGGCGACGGGTTCGTCCGCGCAGAAGCGGGAGCGCTGATGGCCGACATCAACGCTGCGTTGGCCGACAGCGGGCAGGAAATGGCCATGTTCCCGTCGACCCAGGATATCGCGACCGTCGGTGGTTTCGTTGCGGGCGGCAGTGCGGGTATCGGGTCGATTGCCAATGGTGCGCTGCGGGACCCCGGCAACCTGATGGCACTGACCGCCATGTCGGTCGAGGCTGCACCACAAAGCCGCGTGTTCGAAGGCGAAGACACCCTGCATATCCACCACGCTTGGGGCCTGAACGGGGTGATCACCGATGTGACCCTGCGCACAGTGCCGCGCCGCGACTGGACGGGGTGCATGGCGACCTTTGACGATTATGAGACGGCTTATGCAGCTGGATACGCGGTGGCACAGGACGCGGCTATCGCCGCCAAACTGATCACGACGGTGGATGCCCGCATCTGCGCCTATTTCCCCAGGCTCGAAGGCCACATTCGCGCGGGCAAGCACCTGCTTGTGTCAATGATCCCGCAGGAGGACAGAAACGCGTTCACTGCGCTGATGCAGGAGATGTCGGGCCATGTGGACCTGATGCTGAGCGATGCAGAGCGGGAGGCGTTGAACCTGCCGCATGTTTTCGATTTCAGCTACAATCATACGACCTTGCAAGTGCTCAAGGCGGATCGCTCTGCCACGTATCAACAGGTCGGCTGCCCCACGCCGCCCGACCCGCAGGCCATTTCAGCACTGCGCCCAAAGCTGGGCGATGATGTCTGGATGCACCATGAATTCGCGCGCGTTGGTGGTGAGATCGTCACCTTTGACCTGCCCATCATCTGGTTTTCGACCGCTGACCGGCTGGCCGAAATCAACGCGACCTACGAGGCCAATGGGTTTCCCGTGTACGACGCGCACACCTGGAATGTCGAAGGCGGCGGGCTCAAGGCGGATTACACCCACCTGGCATGGAAAAAGCGCATGGACCCCAAGGGACTGCTGAACAGCGCAAAGTCGAGGTTCTGGAGCGATGTCGCGCATCTCAGTCCAGACGAAATCGAAACCTTGGAAGGATGAGCCCGCCAAACGGCGGTTTTGCACCACTGGACGACGGAGAATTGCAAATAAAGCCAACAAATATCGAGTATTTGTGTTTCCGCAACGCCCGAAGATGGGGTTGACGCCATGCGTGTGATCGTTTGAACTCACCGCGTCCCCCAAAAGGGGTGGCGATAAAAACGCAGATAAACTGCAACACCAAACGGCGATCCACTCAGAGCGCCACATATGGACGCGAGGGACACCTTGCGACGCCAACAGAGAGGAAGAACATGGATTTTGTAACCCGCACCGGTAAGCCGATGGCAAAGGTGATCGTGGACCAGGCCGCCAAGGTCGGTTCCGATGCCGTCAACCGCCGCGAATTCCTGGCCATGGCCAGCACATTCGGCGCGACGGCCGCCACTGCCTACGGCATGCTCGGCATGGCCGCCCCAGCCAACGCCGCGGCACACGCCAAACCCGGTGGCACCGTCCGCATCCAGCAGGAAGTCCGCGGTCTGAAGGACCCGCGCACCTATGACTGGAGCCAGATCGCAAACTTCTCGCGCGGTTGGCTGGAATATCTGGTCACCTACGAGAACGACGGCACATTCTCGCCTTCGCTGCTCGAAAGCTGGGAAATCAACGATGACGCGACACAGTACACACTGAACGTGCGCAAAGGCGTTAAATGGAACAATGGCGACGACTTCACCGCCGAAGACGTGGCGCGCAACATCGCGGGCTGGTGTGAGAAAGAAGTCGAAGGCAACTCGATGGCGGGCCGTTTTGCGACCCTGATCGACGCCGACAGCGGCAAGGCCATCGACGGCGCAATCGACGTCACCGACAGCCACACCGTTGTTCTGAACCTGCCGGCCTCGGACATCACGTTGATTGCGGGCATGGCGGATTACCCCGCGGCCATCACGCACCCCGACACGTCAGTGGACAGCATCGACAGCCCCGTGGGCACCGGACCATACCTGCCGGAATCGCTCGAAGTGGGCGTGAAGGCGGTTCTGGTCAAGAACGCCGACCACACATGGTGGAACGAAGGCAACGGCGCCAATCTCGACCGGATCGAATACATCGACTATGGCACCGACCCGTCGGCATTCGTCGCCGCCGCCGAAGCGGACGAGATCGACATGACCTACTCCATCGAGGGTGAGTTCATCGACATCTTTGACACGCTCGACGGCTGGGTGAACAACGAGATTGCCACAGCGGCAACCATCGTCATTCGCCCCAATCAGCTGGCCGAAGTGGATGGCGTCAAGCCTTACGAAGACGCACGCGTCCGCAAGGCGATTGGCATGGCTGTCGACAACAACATCCTTCTGGAACTGGGTTATGCCGGTCGCGGCATTCCTGCGGAAAACCACCATGTTGGCCCGATGCACCCGGAATATGCGGAGATGCCCGCGCGCACCGTTGATCCGGCAGCTGCCAAGGCGCTGATGGAAGAAGCAGGCATGGGTGATTTCGAGCACGAGCTGATCTCGATCGACGACGCGTGGCGCAAGGACACCACCGACGCCGTCGCAGCCCAGCTGCGTGACGCGGGGATCAACGTCAAGCGGACCATCCTGCCCGGCTCGACCTTCTGGAACGACTGGGCCAAGTACCCGTTCAGCTCGACCAACTGGAACCACCGCCCTCTGGGCGTCCAGATCTGGGCGCTCGCCTACCGCTCCGGTGAGGCATGGAACGAATTCGGCTATTCCAACGCCGATTTCGACGCCAACCTCGAAGAAGCGCTGGCCACAGCAGACGTCGAAAAACGCCGCGCGCTGATGGCCAAGGGTCAGGCGATGCTGCAGGAAGACGGCGTGACGATCCAGCCGTACTGGCGTTCGCTCTATAACCACACGCGCGAAGGTCTTGCCGGTGGTGCACACCACATCTCGTTCGAGATCCGCCCCGCGGAACTCGCCTGGACCTGATCCGGCGGTATGAGACGAGGGAGGGGTCGCCTGCACGGGCGGCCCCTTTTTCATGAGGAGGCCCCATGGAAACAGCATTGATTGCAGCACAAACGCTGGCGACCGGCCTGATTGCCGCGTGGCTGACCCTTGGTGTTCGGGACAATTTGCTGCACCCGTCGGTGAATGAGACATACACCGCCGAGGTGATGGAGATGTCACGGATGCAGGCAGACTATCCGGACGCCTTCGCACCCGTTGCGCATCGGGCCGTTACAAACCGCAGGCTGCAACTGCTGGCCTTTCGCACCGTTGTGGCGGTCGAACTGATCGCGACGCTGGTTCTGTGGGCCGGGGTGATGGCGTTGATCCTGACCCTGATGGGTGCCGTCGCCGCAGACACCGCGCGCATCCTCGCCATGAGCGGCGCAATGGCTTTCACCGCCGTGTGGGCCGGGTTCCTGATTGTCGGCAACCACTTTTGCTACTGGTTCTGCCACGAAGGCGCGCAAAACACGCATTACCAGATGACACTTTGGGGCGTCGGCACGATGGTCCTGCTCGGCCTGGGCTAGACCTGCGCGATCTTGGCCGGCGGGCAATGCACAAGACGCGCCATATCCGGTGCCCGCAAGGCAGGTCCCATAGCAGCATGCAATGCCGTCACCAGCGCGGGCCCCTCCAATTCGGTGCGGGTCGTTTTGGCAAACCACGCCTCTTCCCGCACAAGATCGTCGATCAGCGGGTCAATCACGGCGCCACCCCCGCCGGGGTATCGGTAAAACCCCCATCCCGCCCGCTTGCCCAAACGCCCTTCGGTCAACATCCGGGCGAGGATCGGAGACGCATCCGCGTCTGCCCGCGCCGCCATAACGCGATCCAGACCGACAAGGTCCTGTGCCTCGCAAGGACCCAGTGCGTAGCCCCAGTCCGTCAGCGCTTCGTCCAGTTCCCACGGGGCGCAATGACGCCAGATCAGCGCGTCACATGCGATCCAGAACGCCGTTTGCGCCGGGTGAATGCCGCTCATTCGGTGCCAATGCTGGCCAAAAAGCGGTGCTTAGCGATGACTGCCAGCAGGTCGTTCACCGAGCTCTGAACCGGGCGCGATGTGGTAACGACCTGCGCCAGCGCACGTTCGTACTCCGGCCCGCGTGTTACCAGCAGCGTCTTGAGTTGATCCATCGCTTCGGGGTTGCCCTCCATCGGTCGCAGGTCACCCTGCGCGCGGACACGGGCCATATGTTCCGCCGGGCTGGTGCGCACCCACACCGTATGAAACCGCTCAAGCACCTGATCATAGCTGGTCGGGTCACCGACAATGCCCCCGGACACGGCCAGGATCAGCTTGTCATGTTCCGAAATCACGTCGTTGAGGCATTGCGCCTCCATCGTGCGATATCCGTCCTGCCCATAGAGTGCGATCACCTCGCCCGTTGGCATCCCAGCGCGTGCTTCGATCAAGTCATTCAACTCGATGAACGGGATCTTGAGCTTGTCCGCGGCCAGCGCCCCAAGGGTTGATTTACCCGCTCCGCGCAGCCCCACAAGGCAGATACGCTGCGCCCGCAAAGCGGACGGGTTTTCCGGCGCAAGCAGGGCGCGCACACGGCCCTGAACATGGGTCGCGGCGGATTGGTAAAGCTGCGCAACCCGGGCCACATCCGGGTCCATCGGCGCATCCGCCCGCACAAGGTCCTCGATCGGCACATCAAGCGCCGCGGCGACACGGCTGAGCAACAGAACGGATATGTTGCCTTCGCCCGCTTCAAGCTGCGCGAGGTAGCGCGGGGACACGCCCGAACGTTCCGACAGGGCACGGCGCGGCAGGCCAAGTGCATTGCGCGCCGCTCTGACACGCACCGCGAGCCGCCCGATCACATCGTCATTCATCTCACTGTTTGTACTGTCTCTGCTCATCTGCGCACTGCTGTTTTCCAAGCCGCGACGTAATTCAAAATCGAACGGGTTCAAGGAATTAGCCAGGTTCAGGGTGCGACCGGATGCCTCTGCCACATGCGGCAAAAGACGGCGCTGAAACGCCGCCTGCACCGCGTGCCGCAGCACCCCCGCGTGTGGTCAGGCTGCGGCGTTTGCGGTGACCTGGCCGACAATGCCCTGCACCCATGGCAGGGCGATATCTTCGGGCATCTCAAGGCCCGACGCATCATGCAGGCCCCGTTCTCCGACCTGCTGCGCACCACAGGCCACCAGCATTTCAGCCAGTTTCTTGGAACCATGGTTGAACGTTTCTGCAAACACCTGATCGCCAAGCCCGAAGATCGCGAACCGCAGGCCATTCAGGTCAGGCTTGGCCTCCAAGGCCGCTTCAAAGGGCAGCGCGGTCGAAGGCAGATCGCCGTTCCCGTAGGTGGACGTGACAAAGAGATAAAACCAGTCCTTGTCCAGCGCAGCGGGGTCCACATCGGCAAGGCTCTGGATATCACATGTGAACCCGTCGCCCAGTTCCGTCTCGATATCCTCGCAAAGCATTTCGGAGTTGCCCGTTTCGGAGCCGTAGTAAATGCCAATATTCATCACATTCTCCTCAATGCACTCTGTGCGCCTGATACCGTTGTCGCATCGCATCCTGCTCGGCCCGTGTGAGCATCATGTAGAGCGACAAGCACATTCCGCGACATTCATCGCACTCCAATGGGCAAAACGCCCTGTCCGCGCGCGGTTTGGCCCGTGTGAAACGGTTGATCTCCATCGCCCGCCCCGCCTCATGCCATGTGCAATTTGACGTATTCGAAATCGCCCGGCTTGTTGTCGATGCCCACACGCGGTGGCGCGATCCAGCTGGCATACGTGCCGGGCTCGTAACACGGTTTCATCAGCGATTGGATAAACGCGCCGTCCTCCCTGGTGGGCAGCCATTCGTCTGCCCGGGCGTCCCAATCGGATTGCGGGATGAAATCGCCCTCGGGTGTGATGGGGTGATTGGCGAACACGCCGATCTTGCGGTGGAACCCTTCATGCGGCAGCTTCAGCTCGAACGCGATCCCGGTGCGGGCAATCTGTTTGTTCCAGCGACGTAAACCGCCGCTTGCATCCCGCACATAATCGTCGCGCAGCCGCATGTTGATCGCGGTCAACGCCGGCACATCCTGCGTCACGATCTTGCCGTCCACGATGCTCGCCACGGCATATGTGTCGTTTGTGAGCTTGTGATCATCATCGATCCTTTGCTCCATGTAGCGACCCTTGATGCCCGCATTGAAAGCGTTCGCGGCATTCGTACTCACTTCTTGTCCGAAAAGGTCCAGTGACAGGGTATAGTGCAGGTTCAGCTTTTTCTGAATGGTGGGCAGGTCGATCACCCCGAGATTGCGGATCTTGTTGATATCATAGGGGTCATCAATCCCATGCTCCTGCATCGCGGCCAGCGTTGCCTGAATGGTCCGCGTCACGCCCGTCTCCCCCACAAACATGTGGTGCGCTTCTTCGGTCAGCATGAAACGGCAGGTGCGCGACAGCGGGTCGAAACCGGATTGCGCAAGGCTTTCCAACTGCATCTTGCCGTCGCGATCCGTGAAATAGGTGAACATGAAGAACGACAACCAATCCGGCGTTTCTTCATTGAACGCACCCAGCATGCGCGGCGCATCCTCATTGCCCGACGAACGGACCAGCATATCATCCGCTTCCTCACGCCCGTCCTTGCCGAAGTATTTCTGCAGCAGATACACCATCGCCCACAGGTGCCTGCCCTCTTCAACATTTACCTGGAACAGGTTGCGCATGTCGTAGAGGCTGGGAGCTGTAAGGCCAAGGAAGCGCTGCTGCTCGACCGACCCCGGCTCCGTGTCGCCCTGAATGACAATCAACCGCTTGAGCATGTTGCGGTACTCGCCCGGCACCTCTTGCCACGCAGGCTCGCCAAAATGCGCGCCCATCGGAATGCGCCGGTCCTCAACAGCAGGGGCCAGCAGCACCCCCCACCGGTATTCCGGCATTTTCACATAGTCGAATTTGGCCCAGCCCTTGGGGTCTACGCTGACGGCGGTGCGCAGATACACCATCGACTCCTGAAAGTTCTGCGGGATCAGATCGTTCCACCAATTGATGTAACCGGGGTGCCATTTCTCCAGCGCCTTCAGCACCTTGCGATCCTGACTCAGCCCCACATTGTTGGGGATTTGGGTGTCATAGCTGACGTTCATAACAGTCATGTCGTCCTCTCCTCCTGTCGCCGGAATTTTGCAAAATTCCGCTCCGTTTTCCGCTTCGGAAAACGGACTGATCCTTCAAGGATCAGACCCGCTCCATGTTGAAACTTCCACGCACGCCGGTCCCGTAACGCTGCAACGCACCGTTCTCTCCAACCGCGTTCGGCCGATTGAATATCCAGTTCTGCCAAGCGGTAAGGCGCCCGAAAATACGTGTTTCCATCGTTTCAGGCCCAGCAAAGCGCAAGTTTGCTTCCATCCCCGTCATCGCATCGGGACTGAACGACGCGCGTTCTTCGAGGAAAATGCGAATTTCATCCTCCCAATCGATGTCATCGAGGATCATCGTCACGAGGCCCAAAGCATTGGCCTCTTCGGCCTCCAACGCCGTACCCTCATCATCCCGCAGTGTGTCGGCGCCGTCCGTCCCATAAAACCGCGTCTGCAATCTGGTCAGGCCATTGCCCATCGGATACGCCCCGAAATTGCCTGCACTCATCGTCACTGTGGCAATGGGCCGTGTGTCGCCCTCAAACGCGTCTTCCATCATGTAGGTCCGATCCACCGCCCACAGCAGCTCTGCGAGCACACCGGCATAGCAGCTCCCGTGCTCCACAAAGGCCGTCAGCGAGCGGGACGTCACATCGATCCGCTTGAGCACGCGTTTCCAGTAGTGGCGAATTTCATTGCACAGCCAATGGTCCGGATGCGCCAGTATCGCCGCTTCATGCGCCAGCACGGCAACCGGATCCCCTTGGGTACGAAAGACCCAAAGCCCTGCTTCCCTCTCGTTGAGCCGCAGGTGCAGGATCGCGTCATCTAGCTCACGCGCGAGACGCAATAAATAGCCTTGATCCCCCGCGGCCACGATATCTTCGGGCGACGCAGGAGCCTCCGCATCGGGCCCCATGATGGTAATTTCCGCGCGGCGTGCGGCGCGATCAACCGTCACTTCAACCAGAGAATAGCGGACAGAGCCATCGTCACCGAAACGACGTTGCAACGGGCCAAGCGTGATGCCCTGCGCCACGTCTGCCTTCGCGCTTTGGTCCACAAAGGCCGCGGCGCGTTCCGCCACGACCGCATCGAATCGCGCGTTTGGCACGGCCTCATCGACGAGGTTCCATTCCACCGCACGCTTGCCTTTGATCCCCTCTTCGGTCGAGCAAAATACGTCAGCCAGATCGCGCCGGACCCGGCGCTTGTCGGTCACCCGTGTCAGGCCGCCTGTACCTGGCAGCACGGCCAGCAACGGCACCTCCGGCAGGGCCACAGACGACGACGAATCGTCCGTCAGCATGATGTGATTGCACGCCAGCGCCAGCTCGTACCCGCCACCGGCACAGGCCCCCTTGATGGCCGCCATGTATTTCTGACCACTGTCAGCCTCCGCCGCCTCGTAGGTATTGCGTGTTTCGTTGGTAAATTTGCAGAAGTTGACCTTGTGACTGTGCGCAGCTCCCGCAAGCATGCGGATATTGGCACCGGCGCAGAACACCCGATCCTTGCCCGACTGCATCACGACAACCTTGACCTCTGGATGCTCAAATCGCATCCGATGAACCACGTCCGCCAATTCGATGTCGACCCCGAGGTCATAGGAGTTCAGCTTGAGCTGATACCCGTCGAACAACCCGGCGTCCTCGTCCACATCCATCGTCAACGTGGCGACCGGACCGTCATACGCCACGCGCCAGTGGCGGTAGGCCGTCGGGTCAGTCTGAAAGTCGATACGGTCGGGCATTGGGTCGAATCCGGTCCAGATGTGGCATTATGTTACCAATACTCGCGGCGTTCCGGGCGGATGACTCGAAAATCAGCGCATTTTATGCATTTTAAAGCACTACTCAGAAACGGGTGATACCTCACCTTCCAGCCGCGCGAGCGTTGCGCAGAAGTCCGCAAGCGCGGCGGTCACAGTGCCTTCATGATCCTGATGCGGTGCGTGCCCGGCTTCTTGCAGCCACAGTATTTCGAGCGGCGCATAGATACGGTCTGCGATCTCATCAATCTGTGCACGCGTACCGTAAGGGTCGGCATCGCCTTGGATGGCGAGGACCGGTACGCGCCAGTGATCAATCGCGTCCGCAACGTTCCAATCCGCAAATCCAGGGTCCGTCCATGCGCCGTACCATCCATGGAATGCTGCATCCGGATCATCGTGATGCCGGGCAAGACGCGCCCGAAGATCGCCGTCGGCATAAGCATTCCCGGCCTCTGCAATGGCAGCCAAGCCAGCGGCTTCAGTAAAGAAATGCGGCGCAATCAGGATCAGGCCCCGCACCCGCATGTCCGACACGGACCCGGCATAGATGGCGGAAATTGTCGCGCCGTCCGAGTGCCCAAGAAGCACCGCAGACCGCACACCAGCGGCGTCCATGACGGACCCAAGGACATCTTCGGCCTCGCGGGTCATGTAATCCAGCGGGCGCGGCAATGGCACGGAGGAAGACCGACCGTACCCCGCACGGGAATAGACCAGCACGCCGAGCCCCGTCGCCTCAGACACCTTTTGCGGCCAATCCCGCCAAAGACCAACGCTGCCCAGTCCTTCGTGCAGCATCACGATTGTGGCGGACTGCTCGGGTGGCGGTCCAAAGCAAGCATACTCCAACGTATGTCCGGCAATCTCAAACGTTCCCGATCCCCATACCATCACGCACCCTCCCGCAGTTTGAACCGCTGGATTTTGCCAGTTGCGGTCTTGGGCAGGCCATCGACAATGTCGATCCAGCGCGGGTATTTCCACTTGCCCACACGCTCTTGCACATGCGCCTTGATCAGGTCGTCGAACCCGTCCGGCTGCGCGCCCTGCAACACGACAAACGCCTTGGGTTTGTCGAGCCCGTCATCGTCCCGCGCGGCGACCACGGCGCATTCCAGAACGGCCGGGTGGCTGGTGATGGCCTGTTCCACCTCGAACGGGCTGACCCAGATACCGGACACTTTGAACATGTCATCCGTCCGCCCGCAGTAGACAAACCGCCCGTCGGCGCGCTGTTCATATTTGTCGCCCGTGCGGGTCCACACCCCTTCGAACGTGGCCCGGCTCTTGTCCCGCTTGTTCCAATAGCACGCCGCCGCCGAAGCGCCGTTGACGACCAGCTCGCCGATCTCGCCAACCGCAACGGGCACGCCCGCATCGTCGACCAGACGCATGTCATAGCCCGGCACAGGCGTTCCGGACGTGCCGTACACCACATCACCCGGCGCATTGCTCAGAAAGATGTGCAGCATCTCGGTCGAGCCTACACCGTCGAGGATATCGACCCCGAGATGCCCCCGCCAACGCAGGCCCACATCCTCCGGCAACGCCTCACCAGCGGAAATGCACAGGCGCAACGGAACGTCCGGCGCGCCATGCGCATCCATATGCGCAACCATTGCCGCATAGAGCGTCGGCACCCCGCAGAAGATCGTTGGACGTTCGGTGGACAGGGTGTCGATCATGACCTCTGGCGTGGGCCGCCCCGCAAAGATCACGGTGGTCGCGCCCACAGACATCGGGAATGTCATCGCGTTGCCCAGCCCGTAGGCAAAGAAGAACTTGGCGGCGGAAAAGATCACATCGTCCGCGGTGATGCCCAGGACGGACGCGCCATAGGTGTCCGCCGTGGCCCGCAGCGCGCCGTGCACATGCACCACGCCCTTGGGCGCACCGGTCGAACCGGAAGAATAAAGCCAGAAGGCCGGTTCATCATCACCGGCGGCAAATGGCGCGGCAATGGGCGTACCCTGCCCCATGAAGCCATCAAAGCCCCGCGCACCCTCTGGTGCCGTACCGATCACTACCACCTCTTGCAGAAAGGGCAGGTTGGGCAGGATCGGCGCGACCACGTCCCACAGCGCCTCCGACACCACCAGCATCCGCGCCCGGCTGTCCTGCAGGATCGCCTCGTAGACGGGAGTGGCCAGCAACGTATTGATTGGCACCGGGATGACCCCCGCCTTGAGCGCGCCCCAGAACAGGACCGGGAATTCGATCTGATCAAGGACCAACATCGCGACCCGCTCCTCCGGTCGCATCCCCAACGCGGCAAAGGCACCTGCGGCTCGGTCGCTTTGGGCGGACAACGCGCCGTAGCTGAGGCTGCGTCCAGTGCCTGCCTCCCGAAATGCTATGGTATCGCCGCGGCCCTCTGCGACGTGACGGTCGACAAAATAGCTGGCTGCATTGCTCATGCGCCCCCTCCCAAAGACTCATGACGATGTTTTATCGTGCGTCTCAGGCCGTTTTTGGACAATCATTGCCCACCAATAATGCACTTTAATGCACCTATAGCCCAAGTATCGTTGCCGCATCCTGATCATCGTAAAGCCGCTCCACCAGTGCAGCGCGGCGGTCGAGAATCCTCGCAAAGTTCAGATTGCCCTTGGCCGTTGTCTCGCCTGCACCGATATCCGGCGGCTCCGCCAGGACAAGCGCGCGGGTGACGCGGCGGGCCGATCCGTGCGTCGAATTCAGATGCGTGCGCAGCCGCTCACGGATCGCCTGCGCGGCATCACTGCGCAGCGCGCCCGCATCCCGGAAACCCTCCGCCGCATCCCGTCCGGGAAAGATCAGGGCACCAAGCCCATCCCGCCCGTGGCCGCAGATCACGACATCCTGCGCCAGCGGACCAAGGGCTGCCAGCAATGCAAGCCGCACATTTGCCGCTTGTACCCACGTTCCACTGGACAGCTTGAAGTCCTCCGACAGCCGCCCGTCAAACCGGAGCCCGGCCGTCATGTCCGCAGCATCGGCAAAGCGCATGGCGTCCCCGGTGACAAAGAACCCTTCGTCGTCAAACGCGGCAGCGGTTTTGACGGGATCACGATGGTAACGCTCAAAAATGCTGGGGCCGCGCACGCGCACGTCCATCCGTCCATCCCCGGTGTCGACCAGCTTCACCTCTACCCCCGGCAAGGGCACGCCAACAATACCTGCCCCCTTGGACGGTTGATGCTGCAACAGCGCCGCAGGCGCCGTTTCGGTCAGCCCCCAGGACGTGGTGATCAGCGGCATGCGTCCCGCTGTCTCCAGTGCCATGCGTTCCAGCGCGGCCCAAACATCCTGCGGCAGCGATGCCCCCGCATAGAAAATCATGTCGAGGTCCCGGAAATACGTTTCACGCAGGGCCGGGTCCGCATCCAGCGCCCTGACCAGTTGCGCAAAACCGACGGGCACGTTGAACGAAATCGTCCCCGACCGGGCGCCGAGGTTCTCCACCGTGCGCCCAAACCGCGCGGGCAACGGTTTGCCATCGTCGATATACAAAGTCCCGCCATGTGCGAGGACCAGGTTGAAGTTGTGCGACCCGCCGAACACGTGGTTCCATGGCAACCAGTCCACAAGCACCGGCGGGCGCGCGCCGAGGAATGGCAGGCACGTGGCCAACTGAGCTTGGTTCGTGGTCATCATGGCCTGGGTGGTCTCGACCGCCTTGGGGTCAGACGTCGACCCGGATGTCAGCAGCAGCTTGGCCACCGTATCCGGCCCGACGCGCGCATGTGCGTCGGCCACATCGCCATCCTGCTCCAGCGCGGTCAGCGGCGTGACACCCGGCGCGCCCGTCCCGGAACAAAGCGCCGGGCACCCCGCAATATCAAATGCGGGACCGTAGGCCACGGGATCATCAGCAAAGACAAGGCCGGGGCGCACAAGGTCCACGACATGGCGCAATCGGCCATGGGCGGCGGGGATCAGACTGTACTGCTCGGCCACGGGAACCGACACGATCCCCACATACTGCGCCGCAAGCGTCAGCAGCGCATGATCAATGGAATTGCCCGACAGGATCAGAACCGGGCCGGACGGCCCTGCGTCGCGCAAACCGGCAGCCAGACGCATCACCCGCGCCCGCGCTTCGCCATAGCTGAGCCTGCGCCAGCCGTTGCCGGAACGTTCGGCCAGAAATGTACGATCCGGCGCGACATCCGCCCAATGGTCGAGCCACGCGCCCGTCGACCGGGCGCACGGGCCCAGGGCGTGCGGCGCGCGCAGCAGGATCGTGCCATCGGCACGGTCTTCGCGCGCCACCGCGTGCGGCGGCAGGTTCAGATGCTCTGTCATGTCGTCCTCCCGCGTGGCGGTGCTAGACGGGAATCAAAAACAGCGTGATGGCCGGAAACGCGACCAGCAGGATGACGCGCACAATGTCCGACCCGACAAAGAACAGCACAGCCTTGTACGTCTCTGTCATCGGCGTATCGCGATCCATCGCATTGATGATGAACAGGTTCATGCCCACGGGCGGGGTGATCAAACCGACCTCTACCACGATCAGCACGAGAATGCCGAACCAGATCGCCACATGCTCCGCGCTCATCCCGAAATCGAGGCCGGAGATCACCGGAAAGAAGATCGGCACCGTCAAAAGAATCATCGAAAGGCTGTCCATGACGCAGCCGAAGACGAGGTAGAACAGCAGGATCACGCTCAGCACGAGGATGGGCGTGAACCCCTGCCCCAGAACATAATCGGCCAGCCATTGCGGCGCGCCCGACAGCGCCAGAAAGTTGTTATAAAGCGACGCGCCCAGCACGATGAAAAAGATCATGGCCGTCGTCTTGGCCGTGCCCATCAACGCCTCACCCAGGATACGCCAGGTCAGGTTCCCGCCCATAAGCGCCACCAACCCGGTGCCCGCAGCCCCGATGGCGGCCCCTTCGGTCGGTGTGAACCACCCGGCATAGATGCCGCCCACCACAAGGCCAAAGATGGCCAAGACGGGCCATGTTTCGGCCAGCGCCTTCCAGCGTTCGGGCCACGGCACGGCGGGACGGGTTCCTGCGGCATCGGGGTACAGGCGCACATAGATCGAGATGGTGATGACATAACCGATGGCGGCAAGGATGCCGGGAATGAACGCGGCCAGAAACAGCTTGGCGATATTCTGTTCCGTGATGATCGCATAGATCACAAGGATGACCGACGGCGGGATCAGGATGCCCAGAGTGCCCCCTGCTGCGAGTGTCGCGGTGGAGAACCCGCCCGAATACCCGTAGCGGCGCAGTTCCGGCAGCGCCGTCCGACCCATCGTGGCCGCCGTGGCCAGCGACGATCCGCAGATCGCGCCAAATCCTGCGCACGCGCCCACCGACGCCATCGCCACCCCGCCACGCCTGTGACCAAGGAACCCTTCGGCCGCCTTGAACAACGCCGATGACATCCCCGACAGGGTCGCGAATTGCCCCATCAGCAGGAACATCGGAATGATGGTCAGGGAATAGTTGGAGAAGGTCGTGTACGTCTCGGATTTCAGCTTGGCGAGGATCGGCGTCGGGTTGCCGTTCATCGCAAAGATCCAGCCCAGAAGCCCCATAAGGAACATCGCCAACCCAATCGGCGCGCGCAGGAAGATCAGGCCAAGCAGGACCGGGAACGACCAGAACCCAAGCTCCAGCCGCGTGAGCCCCGCCCACTGAATGAACTCGCGCAGCAGGTCCATCACACCTCCGGCAGGATCAAGCGGCCGGTGACCGCTTCGGCCAGTCGCGCAACGGCACAGTACACTGCCGTCAGGCTCGCAACAGCTGCGGCGCCCACGCTGACCGCATAGGCCCACCAGACCGGGAATTGCAGGAACAGGGTCGTCTCACCATTGCCCAGATACCGCTGCATCCCCTCATAGAGCCGCAGCGCGATGAACACGATCACCAGCGCCAGAACGACCTCCCAGAATGCGCGCAGCCATGCCAGCACACGGGGCCGCAGACCGCCCGTAAACACATCCACGGTCGCGTGCTGGCCATAGAATTGGCAAATCGGGAAGAACGCGAAAATGGCAAAGGCGACGCCAGCCTCTGTCAGCTCATATGTCCCGCGGATTTCATCGACACCCAGCGACAGGATCGCCTGGCCCAACCATCCGTCCATCGCATGTCCGGCTTTCGACAACTCGCGCCCGATGATCGACAGCGTCGTCAACACGATCAAGATCAAAAGCACGATACCACCAACAACGGCAGAGGCGCGCGCCAGCCATTTCACAAGGGAATGCAACATCATCATGTGTCCGGTGGGCAGGGGTCAGGACCGCAACACATATGCTGCGGCCCTGTGATCAGAATCAGCCTTCGTAGGCGTCCATCAACGATTTGGCCTCATCAATGAGCGCCTGACCGTCGAGGCCCTTGCTTTCCATATCGGCAATCCACTCGTCATAGATGGGCTGCGATGCGGCCTTCCATGCGTCGAGGTCGTCGCCGGACACGGTCACGATGTTGTTGCCCCGGTCCACGGCCAGCTGGCGTGCCGGACCGTCGGAATCCGACTGGGTGCCACCGGCAAAGATGCTGAATTCCAGACCCGACTTGCTGTCGATCACGGCGCGCAGATCGTCCGGCAGGCTGTCATAGCGGTCCTTGTTCATGGCCAGCACGAAGGTCAGCGTATAAAGTGCTGTGCCTTCGAACTCCGTGTGGTTGCCCACCAATTCCGGCACCTTGAGCGCCGCCGTGACTTCCCACGGGATCGTGGTGCCGTCGATCACGCCTTTGCTCAGGCCTTCGGGCACGGCAGGCACGGGCATGCCCACGGGCGTCGCGCCCGTTTTTTCAAGCAGCGAATTCACCAGACGCGAGCCGCCGCGGATCTTGAGCCCCTCCATGTCGGCAGGGGTCGTCACGGCCTTGTTCGAGTGAATCATCCCCGGCCCGTGCACCCATGTGCCAAGGATGTGCACGTCCTTGAATTCGGTGTCTTTCATGTGCTTTTCGAACATCTGCCAGTACGCAGAGGATGCCGCACGCGCATCGTTGACCATGAATGGCAGCTCGAACACTTCGGTGCTGGGATAACGGCCCGGCGTATAGCCCACCACGGTCCAGACAATGTCCGCAACGCCGTCAATCGCCTGATCCATCAACTCGGGCGGGCGTCCGCCAAGTTGCATCGACGGAAAGCGGTCAATCTTGATCCGGCCGTCGCTGGCCGCTTCGACATCATCGGCCCAGACATCAAGGATCAGTTTCGGCACATTGGCCTGCGCCGGCAGGAACTGATGCAGGCTCAGCGTGACGTCCTGCGCCTGCGCTGCGCTGCCAAAGCCAAGCGCGAGCGTGGCGGCTGCCGCCATATTCAGGAATGATTTGCGTGTGATGGTCATGGAATTCCTCCCGTTCCGGTCACGTCCTGGATGACGTGACTCGCTCTTCCAAGCGAATTGTTAAGAAAAGGAAGGGGGACTGTCACCCGCGTTTGTAACTTTCACAAAATCGCTATCCACGCAGCAACGTCATTTGCGGGTCATAGGCGCCCGGTGCGATGACCTCGACGTTGATACGTTTTCCGAGCATGTCCGCCTCCAGCCGCGTTCCAGTTTCAGCATGTGCGGGTTGCACGTACGCATAGGCCAGGTTCATCCCGACCCGGTGCCCCCAATCCCCCGACGTGACCGTGCCGACGACCGCATCTCCGACCATGATCGACGCGCCGGGGTGGGCCGGGCTGCGATCGGTTTCGACCTTGAGAGACACAAGCCGCGCGGTGGGACCTGCGGCGTGCCGCGCCTCCAGCGCGGCCTTGCCCACAAACGCCGCCTTGTCCAGCTCTACAAACCGGTCCAGCCCTGTCTCGAACGGATCAAACTCGGTGATCAAATCGGCCTTCCAATGCAGGAACCCCTTTTCCATGCGCATCGAGTCCACCGCCCGTGCCCCAAAGAGACGCAGCCCATGCGCCTCTCCTGCGGCGCGCAGGGCGAGGTACGCGGCATAAAGCTGTGCGTTTGGCACGTGGATTTCGTATGCCAATTCACCCGAAAAGCTGACCGACATGACCACCGCGGGCGCAATACCGACAAAGGCGCGCCGCACGGACAACCACGGAAAGGCGGTCGCCGACCAATCCCCGCGGCTTGCCGCGCTCAGAACGGCGCGCGCCTTGGGTCCGGCCAGAACAAGGATGGTGTAATCATTGGTCAAAGACCGCAGCGACACATCGAACCCGTCGCTGTGCTGCGTGAGCCAATCAAGGTCGTGCCACTCCGCCGCTGCCGCCGACCCGAACCAGACTGGGCCGTCCGGAATGTTGGCCACAGTCGCCTCCGCCTTGACGCAGCCGTGGTGATTGAGGAGATAGCCCAGCCCGACCTTGCCCGGACGCGTGGGCACCCGCCCACAGATCATGTGGTCGAGGAACCGGTGCGTGTCTGGCCCTGTGATTTCGATCCGGTTGAAACCGTTGACCTCGGCAAGGCCAACGGCGTTCTGCACCGCGTCCACCTCCATGGCGACGACATCAAACGCCTCGTCAAAATGGAACCCGTGTGTGACCTCGAACGCTGCGGACGGCTTGAAGTACTCTGCCCGTTCCCACCCGTTCACGACCGTAAATTCGGCGCCCTCAGCGGCCAGCACCGGAGTCAGTGGCGTTGTCTTGATGGGCCGCCCTGCGGGACGGTGTTCGTGCGGGAAATGGAAGCGGAATTCGTTCTGGTAATCCTCGATGGCCTTGAGCGCGGTCAGCTCCACGTTGCCATGTCCGGTGAACCGGCGCGGATCCAATACCCACGTGTCATAGCACGCCTCGCCATGCACGATCTGCTGTGCCAGAAGCCAGCCATGCCCGCCCCCCTCGCCAAGACCCGCGCGCAGGCCAATGATGCAGAACGCGTTCCGCTTGCCCGGGACCGGCCCAACCAGAGGCGCGCCATCGATAGTATAG
The DNA here is from genome assembly GCF_047777875.1 of Tateyamaria rhodophyticola. Lineage (GTDB taxonomy): Bacteria > Pseudomonadota > Alphaproteobacteria > Rhodobacterales > Rhodobacteraceae > Tateyamaria. The sequence goes on from NZ_CP180519.1 coordinate 1,100,540, forward strand.
GTGATCGGACCATTCACAACGTTCTTGATCCCCACGTCCATCAGCGCGGGCATCCGGGCAAATGCGCCCTCCAGCACATCCGTAATGCGATCCAGATCGTCAGGGCACAGGTCATTGGAGAAATCAGGGGAAATCCCGTCCATCCCCCAAGTCCGGCAATCCTGCTCATAAAACCCAAGCAGCAACCCGTTCTTTTCCTGACGGCAGTAATAGTCGCTGATCGGGCAGCGCAAGAGCGGCATCCGGTGCCCCGCTTCAACGATCCCGGGGATTTCATCGGTCACGAAATACTGGTGCTCCATCGAGGCAACCGGATGGTGCACCCCCATCATCGCGCCCACCTCATTCACCCGGTATCCGCAGGCATTCACGACCACTTCGCACGCAATGTCGCCTTTCGTCGTGTGTACGGTCCAGCTGTGATCGGCGTGTTGCGTCAGGCCCGTGACCGGCGTGTGGCGATAGACCTCGGCCCCGGCCTTGCGAGCGCGCCGCGCCAGCGCCTGGCACAATGATGCCGGATCGATATCGCCATCCATCGGATCCCACAGACCGCCCAGCAGGTTGTCCGTCGAAATCAGCGGATGGCGGCGGGCGCATTCGGCTGCGTCGATCACCTCGAATTCCACGCCCATGCCGCGCGCCATAGACGCAAAGTGGTGATAGCCGTCCATCTGCGCCTGTGTGTTGGCCAGCCGGATGCCCCCGTCCCCGTGATTGTATTGCACCGGATAGTCCGGATCGTCGCGCAGCTCCTGATACAGCTTGATGGAGTGCGACTTCAGCCCGACCATCGTCTGGTTCATGCCGAAATTCGTGACCTGCGCTGCGGAATGCCATGTGGTGCCACTGGTCAACTCGTCCCGCTCCACGAGGACCACGTCGGTCCAGCCCTCCTGCGTCAGGTGATACAGGGTCGAACATCCTGCAATTCCGCCGCCGATCACCACTGCGCGCGTTTGGGTTTTCATCGCTATCCTCCGGTCTGTCACGGTGCAGCATCCGAAACACGCGCCATGCGTCAATCGGGTGCTGCGCATCTTTGGTGTTGCAACATGTCCGATTTTGTCTCGCTGAATTTCCGAACAGACGGTTGTGCGCCGGGCCAGTCCTGGTCCTCTGGCCGCTCTATCCGCGATTTGGTTGACGCAGGGCACGCGTCACCTGCCCCGTGCCCCGCGGGACCAAACCGGTGGACACGGTGTTGGCAACGCACTGTCCAGAATATATCGATCCGGTCACCCGCGCGGCGATCCGTTCCGCGTGCGACATTGGTGAGGGCACATGCCGGTTTCAGATACACATGCGATGATTGCGGGCATGACCCCGGTGCTGCGTCCGGGCGATTGGGTTTTTTGCACGGTTGCCAACGGCACCATACCAGAAGACGCCTTTGCCATGATCCGCGAGGTCGAGGGCATGACCCTCATCCTGCCGCTTGATACGGCGCAGGCGGCCGGGCACGACACGTCCGTGGTCATGCGCCTGATCACGTTGAACGTGTTTTCGGATCTCGAAGGGATCGGGCTGACGGCAGCCGTGTCATCAGCGCTCGCCGCTGCCGGGATCAGCTGCAACGTGGTGGCGGCGTATCACCACGACCACATCTTTGTCGGTGCCGCAGACGCCGCGCGTGCGGTCACAATCCTGAACCAAACAGCGTCAGCGGCGGGGTGACGGGGCTTGGGAGGTCCGGCGCACCATCAGCTCTGGTATGACCAACTCGCTGATGACGGACGTGTCTGATGCAACGATCTTGGCGGCGATGGTGCGCGCCGCCTTCGCTCCGATCTGGCGCGCGGGGATGCGCACCGTGGTCAGCGCCGGTTCAAAATCCCTGGCGCCCTTGAAATCCCCGATGCCCGTGACCGAAATGTCGTCCGGCACGGCAAAACCTTCGCGCGACAGGGCGTGCAGCGCGCCAAAGGCCAGGACGTCGTTGCCACAGATGATGGCGCTCGGCAGCTCATCGGCTTTCAAAAGGTGCAGGATTGCATCCTTGGCGGCGGCAACGCTGTAAGGTGTTTCGATGTCCCAGGACGCCGGGATCGTGACACCCGCATCCGCCAATGCCGCCTCAACCCCCTGTCGCCGCTGCCGCGCCCGGTCATTGCCTGCAGGCGGCGGGAACAGCCCCGCAACGCGCCTGTGCCCAAGCGCTGCAATATGTGCACCCACGAGCCGCCCCGCCTCGAAATTGTCCGATCCGATGGACGAAAAGGCCGCGTCTTCGGCGTAGTTCCATAGCAGCACGGTCGGGATCGCCTGTCGCGTCAGGAGGCCAAAGGTTTCATCTTCATGGTCGATCCCAATGAGGGCCATGCCATCCACCCGGTGTTCCAGCATCTTGCGCGTCAGCGCATATTCGCGCTGCAGGTCGTAGCCGTGGGATGCAAGCAGCAGCGTAAACCCCAATTCCTCGATCGCTTCGGAGAAACTCTGGATCAACTCGGCAAAGATCGCGTGATCTACGGTGGGCACGATCAAGCCCACCGTACCACTGCGTATGCCATGGATCGTTTGCGCCGCGCGGTTGCGGATATAGCCGAGCCTGCGCACGGCTGCGTCGATTTTCTTGCGGGTCGACGCCTTGACCAGTTGGGGGTGATTGAAACTGCGCGACACGGTCGACGGTGACACGCGCGCGGCCTTTGCAACCGCGATGATATCCGCCTTTTTATCAACCATTTCATTGCCTTGTAAGTGGTGAGGCGGACAAAAATGAAAACATTTGCAAAACTATTTTCATTGCCTAACGTGATTGGTCAACCCTGAACGGGTGGGGAGGATCACGGTTTGGAGTTCTTGGCCTATTTCGGCGATGTGTTTACGCCGATCAATTTTGGCCTGCTGCTGTTGGGCACAATCGGGGGGCTGATCCTTGGCGCGACGCCGGGGTTGTCCCCGACCATGGCGGTCGCCCTACTGATCCCGTTCACGTTCAAGCTGGAACCCGCACAAGGGCTGATCCTCTTGGGGGCGGCCTATACCTCGACGGTGGCAGGCGGCGCGGTCAGCGCGATCCTTCTGAAGATACCGGGCGCGCCGGCGAACATCGCCACGACGCTCGACGGGCACACCATGGCGCGAAAGGGTCACGGGGCGCGCGCGCTTCAGCTGTCGTTTATCGCGTCGGCCGTGGGCGGTGTGTTTGGCGTGTTGCTCCTGATTTTCCTGACGCCGGTTCTGGCCAAATGGGCGCTTGCCTTTGGCCCGTCGCATTTGTTCTGGCTGGCCATTCTGGGCGTCACGGTGATCGGATCGCTCGATTCCAGTTCGGTGGTCAAAGGACTGTTGTCCGGCTGCATCGGCCTATGGCTGGCTACGATCGGTTTTGACGACATCATGGGGGCCCAGCGGTTCATCTTTCATTCCAGCGTGTCGGGCGGGATCAACGTGATCCCCGCGCTTATCGGTCTGTTTGCGATCCCGCAGGTGATCACGATGTTTGCCAAGGGACGCGCATCGCTTGATGCCGAAGTGCTCAAGGTCGAACGCCACCCTGTCCGTGACGCCATCGCAGAGGTGTTCCGCCGCTCGCGTGCCCTGATCATCGGCACCGCAACGGGGTCGGTGATCGGCCTCATCCCCGGCGTCGGTGGACAGATTGCGGGCCTTGTCGCCTATGACCAATCGAAAAAGATGAGCCCCGAGCGCGACAAATTCGGCACCGGACACAGTGAGGGCGTCATCGCCGCCGAAAGTGCCAACAACGCCATGGTCGGTCCGTCGCTGGTGCCACTGCTGACCCTGTCGATCCCCGGATCGCCCACGGCGGCGGTTCTGCTGGGCGGTCTTCTGATCCACGGGATTTTTCCGGGCAGTGATCTCTTTGACAACAACCCGGACGTAGCCTGGACGTTCATCAACTCGATGCTGATCGGGCAGATCCTGATGTGCATCTTTGGCCTGTACGTTGCGGGTCTGGCCGCGAAGGTCGCACAGGTGCCCAACGCCGTGATGGCGGCCATCGTGCTGGGCCTCGCGCTCTTTGGCAGCTATTCGGTGCAGAATTCCATGGGTGACGTATACGTTATGATGGCGCTTGGCACAGGCATGTATTTCCTCGAACGGTTCGGCTTTTCCGCAGCACCTCTGGTGCTGGGCCTGATCCTCGGTCCCATCGCCGAGGCGAATTTCATCCAAGGCAGCATGATCGCCAACGCAACATCCAGCGTCAGCCAGTACTTCTTTACCGGCGCGCTGAACATAACACTGATCACGGTTGTGATCGCGTCCATCGCGTATTCCGTCTGGATGGAGATGCGCAGCCGCCGCTACACCACCAAGGACGATGCCGTCGAAAAAGAAGAGGCGTTGTCATGACCTCCCTGCCTCGCACGCAACACATCATTGCCAGCGGTCTGGTGGCCGCCGTGGGCGTGGTCGTCACCTATATCAGCTACACGCAGGAACCCGCCGCCGCGTTCCTGTTCCCGCGCCTGATCTCGTCCGTGTTTGTGGTGCTGGCGCTCTGGACCTTTGGCAAGGCGCTGATGGGGCGGACCAAGGTGGGCAACGGGCTGGACCGCAAGGCGATGCTCAACATCCTGCCCGGGCTGGTCGTGGCGCTGGTGCTGGTCTACTGGGCCGCCCGGGAACTGGGGTTCTATACCGCGACCACGGCGGCCTTTTTCATTCTTTTGACGCTCTATGATCCGGCTCCGCACACGGAGGTCAGATCCTGGATCAAGCGCGCAGCGATCACCGCCGGATTTCTGGCGGTCATGTACGGTCTCTTTGCGGGACTTCTGAACGTGTTCACACCGCGAGAGATTTTCTTCTGAACCGCAAAAGCGGCAGAGCAACCCTAGGGAGGAGAAACCCATGAAGAAACTGATAGCAGCCGCCGCGATGGGGCTGATGACGATGGCCGGAGGCGCCTTTGCCGATGGTCATGAGAATTTCCCGGAACGCCCGATCATGATGATGGTCAGCTATGGTGCCGGTGGGGCCACGGATTTCCAGGCGCGGATCGTGACGATGACCGCCGGGAACGAAGACGCGCTTGGCATGCCGATCGCGATCATCAACAAACCCGGCGCCGGGGGCCGCGTCGGCTGGAACTGGTTCGCGACGCAGGCCGAGGCCGATGGCTACACGCTTGGCGCCTACAACATCCCGCATTTCATCGCACAGTCGATCGAAGGCGGTGTGGAATACTCCGCCGAAGCGTTTGAACCCATCGCCAACTGGGGCGCGGACCCGGCGGTGTTTGTCGTGGCTGCGGACAGCGCGTTCAATTCGATGGGCGACGTCGTGGACTACGCCAAGGCCAACCCCGGCAAGCTGACCTTTTCCGGTGCGGGCCTGTTTGTGGGACATCACATCGCGGCGCTGCAACTGGAGAAAGCGGCGGGTGTGAAGCTGGCCTATATCCCCAGCAACAAGGGCGGCGCCGGTGCGATGAAATCCGTGATCGCGGGCGAGGTTCTGGGCGGGGTCAACAACCTCAGCGATGCGTTCCGCGCGCGTGAGGCGGGCAACGTGAAGATCCTGGGCGTGTTCGACCTGGAGCGGAACGCGTTCCTGCCGGATGTGCCCACGATGATGGAACAGGGGTTCGAGATCGACAACGCGTCGGTGAATTTCCGAGGTGTGATGGTGCCCAAGGGCACGCCGCAGCCGATTATCGACAAGCTGGCCGCGGTCGTGCCGACGATGTTCGAAAACAGCCGGGTTGCGGGCAAGATGAAGGCGGGCGGTTCGCCCATGCACATCATGACGCGTGACGAGGTGCTGGCCATGTGGGCCGCGCGCGAAGAGACTTTACAAGAGCTGCTTGCCGGTTTGTAAGCGTGGTTTCGGCGCCTGATCGGCGCCGACCGATCGGGAGGGGCACTGCCCCTCCCGAACCCTCCCCGTGGTATTTAGAGCCAGAAGAAACATCCCCTTTCCTGTGTGAGACCGCCCCGATGAGTGATGATGCAAGCGTGATTGATATGCTGGTGACCCGAGCAAGGGTTGCGCAGCGTGCCTATGAGGCAGACGGATCGCAAGAGCGCTATGACCGGGCCGCACAGGCTGCGGGCTGGGCCATCATGGAACCGGGACGGAACCGGCAGTTGGCCGAACTGGCGGTGGAGACAACGGGCCTTGGCAATGTGGCGGACAAGATCACCAAGAACCACCGCAAGACGCTTGGCCTGTTGCGCGACATTCAAGGCGTCGCGACCTTTGGTGTCATTCGGGATGACGCCGCCACGGGCATCACGGAAATTGCGCGGCCTTTGGGTGTCATCGGCGCGATTGTGCCATCGACAAACCCTGCCGCCACACCGGCCAACAACATCATCAATGCGTTGAAATGCGGCAATGCAATCATCATCGCCCCGTCCCCCAAAGGTGTCGCGGCGTGTGAGCGCCTGCTGGCCTTTATCCATGACGAATTTGCCAAGATCGGAGAAGACCCCGACCTCGTTCAGATGGTGCCTGCGCCGGGATCCAAGGCGCGCACGCAGCGGTTGATGGAGACCTGCGACAAGGTGATCGCCACGGGCAGTCAGAACAATGTGCACAGGGCGCAGACCTGCGGCACGCCCGCAGTTGCGGTGGGTGCGGGCAATGTGACCGTGATCGTGGACGAAACCGCCGATCTGGACGCCGCAGCCGAGAAAATTCGCGCGTCCAAGACCTTTGACAACGCGACCTCCTGTTCGTCGGAGAATGCGGTTGTTGTGGTCGACGCCGTCTATGACGCCTTTGTCGACGCGATGGCGCGCGCCGGTGGTGCGCTTGTCGCGGATGAGGCGGGCATTGTCGCCAAGCTGTGGCCGGACGGGCACCTCAACCGTGCCGTGATTGCGCAGGATGCAGACAGGATGATTGCCGCCCTCGACCTGCAAGGGCAGGTGCCGGAGGGCACAGAGTACATCGCCGTTCCCACACGCGGGATTGGTCCGGAGCATCCGCTGAGCGGGGAAAAGCTGAGCCGGGTTCTTGCGTTGTATCGTGCCGCGGATTTCGATGCCGCCGTCGCGACCACGGACGCGATCCAGCGGCATCAGGGCGCGGGGCATTCCGTGGGCCTGCACAGCATGCGCGCGGACCGGCCCATGCAGCTGGCCACGTCACTTCCTACCAGCCGGGTCATCGTCAACCAGGCGCACACCTTTGCGACCGGAGGCGCGTTTACCAACGGCATGCCATTCTCGCTCAGCATGGGGTGCGGCGCTTGGGGCGGGAATGCCGTGAACGATAACGTCCACTGGAAACACTTCATGCAGACCACAAGGATCATTCGCGAAATCCCCGCGAACGAACCGACGCTGGAGGATGTGTTTGGCGCCTATTGGCAGGAGGCGGGCAAATGAAACTGGAGCGCGACGCTCCACCCAGGGGCACGGTGCGGGACTGGCTTGATGCGCGCGCCGAGGCTGGCGGGACGGCTGTTGTCTTTCCCGAAACCGGGGCACGGCTCAGCTGGGGTGCGCTTCGGGATGCTGCGCGCGGTTTTGCAATGGCGTTGACGGAGCGCGGTGTCACCAAAGGCGAGAGTGTCGCCATTCTGGCCCCGAATGGACCCGGCGCGGTCACGGCCTTTTATGGCGCGGTCTACGGGGGGTTTCGGGCGACACTGATCAACCTCGCTGCCGGCCCCGATGCGCTGCGCTATGCCCTGTCGCATTCAGAGGCGCGGTTCGCCTATGTGGACGCCGAGTGCAACGGACAGTTTCAAACCGCCAACAACACCGGCATCGAGCCCATCGCCCTTGAGCCTGCAGCGGATGCCCGCTTGCACGACCTGGATCCGGGTGATCATGCGCTGCTGATGTATACATCCGGGACAACCGGCCGCCCCAAGGGCGTGGTGCATACCCATGCCAGCCTACTGGCTGGAGGCTGGACCGCAGCCACTGCCCACGCACTCACCGATGCGGATCGCGGGTTCTGTGTCCTGCCGATCTATCACATCAACGGCCTCTGCGTGACCGTAATGGGCAGCCTTGTCTCCGGCGGATCCCTGGCCATGGTGTCCCGCTTTTCGGCCTCGCGGTTCTGGGATCAGGCGGAAGCCTGCGACGTCACATGGTTTTCGGTTGTGCCCACGATCATCTCGCATCTCTTGCACGCAAGCGCCGAGCCGTCGGGTGCGTGCAAGGCCGCGCTCCGTTTTGGCCGATCCGCGTCCTCGGCCCTTGCCGTTGAGACGCAAGCCGCGTTTGAAAAACGCTTTGACGTGCCGATCATCGAAACCATGGGGCTCACCGAAACCGCCGCACAAATCCTGTCCAACCCGCTGCCCCCCGGCACCCGCAAGATCGGCTCACCCGGCATCGCCTACGGCTGCGAAGTCACCATACAGGCGCAGGACGGGACCGATGTGCCACGTGGCGCAGAAGGTGAGATCGTCGTGCGCGGCCCGAATGTCCTGCTGGAGTATCTGAAAAACCCCGAAGCCACCGCGGCCACGTTCCGCAATGGCTGGCTGCGAACGGGCGATCTGGCGCGGATGGATGGCGATGGGTACGTTTTCGTGACCGGACGCCTCAAGGAGTTGATCATCAAAGGCGGTGAAAACATCGCCCCGCGCGAGATTGACGAGGCGCTCTATTCCCATCCCGATGTCGTCGAGGCTGCCGCCTTTGCCCGTCCCTGCGGCAGCTATGGCGAACGGGTCGAAGCAGCCGTGCGGCTGCGCGATGGGTCAAAGCTGGAGGCAGATGCGCTGATCCACCTGTGTCACGAACGCGTCGGCGCATTCAAATCGCCTGATACGGTGCACTTCCTGCCGGAGCTGCCCAAAGGACCGTCTGGCAAGATCCAGCGGTTGAAACTGGCCGAACTGATACCGGCCTAGCCTGCCGGGATGCGCCACAGGGTGGCGTTATGGCTTATGGCCCGCAGGAGGTTTGAACGCGCACTCAGCGTAGCGCCAAAGGCGATGCGCGTCAGTCGGGCCATCCGCGATGCGGAACACATCAACAAAAACTGCGTAGGTAAGATGGTGGCGTGGGGGAGACTTGAACTCCCGACCTCTCGATTATGAGTCGAGCGCTCTAACCAGCTGAGCTACCGCGCCATCGGGGCGTGACCTATGACAGCCCTCGGGCTGCGTCAAGCACGAAAGCGTGCCTAACCGCCCCGGACCGTCTCAATCATCAATGTCACGTTTTCGGGGTCTGCATCCGGCGTAATCCCGTGCCCGAGATTGAAAATATGCGGCCCTCCCGAAAACGCCTTCACGATGGCCCGCGTTTCATCCACCAGCGCCTGGCCGCCCGTTACCATATGGGACGAGGCCAGGTTGCCCTGCACGCAGCCATCGACCTGCACATGCGCCGCGGCCCACTCCGGTGACACCGAATTATCGAGCGCGACACAGTCCACGCCGGTCCGACCATGGAACCCGACATACCCGTCGCCCGCCTCACGCGGAAAACCGATCACGGGAATATGCGGATAGCGCGCCTTGAGCGCGGCGGTGATCTCTGCACAAGGGAGAACTGCGTATTTGTGGAACGCGGCCCCCTTGAGCGATCCGGCCCAGCTGTCGAAAATCTTGACGACCTCTGCACCTGCCTCAATCTGCGCACACAGATATTCAATCGTCGCCGCCGTGATCCGCGCCATCAATGCATCAAACAGCGCCGGGTTCTCAGCCATCAGCGCATGGGCCGGTCCCTGATCCGGTGTGCCCTGTCCCGCGATCATATAGGTGGCGACGGTCCAGGGTGCCCCTGCAAACCCAATCAGGGTCGTTTCCTCCGGCAGTTCCCGTCGCAGGATACGCACCGTTTCGTAAATCGGGTTGAGCGTGTCGTGGATATCATCCACCGGCTTCAACGCATCGTAATCCGCCTGTTGCGTAATCGTGGACAACCGCGGCCCCTCGCCCGTGACGAACCACAAATCCGCACCAAGCGCTTGCGGCACCAGAAGGATGTCCGCGAACAGAATGGCTGCGTCAAAGCCATAGCGCCGAATGGGTTGCAAGGTCACTTCGGCAGCCAGCTCCGGGTTGTAGCACAAGGACAGGAAATCACCGGCTTGTGCCCGCGTGGCCTTGTATTCCGGCAAATACCGCCCCGCCTGCCGCATCATCCAGATCGGCGGTGTCGGCAGCGTTTCCCCCGCAAGGGCCCGCAAAATCGTCTTGGTCTGCACAGCGTCTTTCATTCCATCCGCCTCTGGTGTGGGATTCTGGTTGTCAGGATAAGTTGACACTTCTAAAAGATAAACCCATGACAGTGCGACTTCCAACCCCCTCCGCCCCGCTCAAGATCGGGACCCGCGGCTCCCCCCTTGCCCTGGCGCAAGCCCACGAGACGCGCAGACGTCTGAGTGCGGCGTTCGACCTGCCGGATGCAGCCTTTGAAATCTGCGTGATCAAGGTCACCGGCGACGACCGGTCCATGATCGCGGCCGACCGCCCGCTGAAGGAAATCGGCAACAAGGGCCTTTTCACCCGCGAGATCGAAGAGGCGCTGCTCGATGGATCCATCGACATCGCGGTGCATTCGATGAAGGATATGCCAACGGTACAGCCAGACGGTCTGATCCTCGAGACGTACCTGCCGCGCGAAGACGTGCGGGATGCGTTTGTCTCGCCCACACTCGCGTCGCTGTCGGACTTGGCACAAGGTGCTACCGTCGGCACCTCGTCCTTGCGGCGCCGGGCGCAACTGCTCCACAAACGGCCCGACCTGAATGTGGTGGAATTCCGCGGTAACGTGCAGACGCGGCTGCAAAAGCTGGCGGATGGTGTCGCCGACTGCACGTTCCTTGCCTGTGCCGGGCTTAATCGTCTCGGCATGGCGGACGTGCCTGCCACACCCATCGAAACCACGGACATGCTGCCCGCTGTGGCCCAGGGCGCAATTGGCATCGAACGCCGGCAGAACGACACCAACACCGCCGAGATGCTCGACGCGATCCATGACACGCCAACGGGACACCGGCTGGCCGCCGAACGCCAGTTCCTCTTTACCCTCGACGGCTCTTGCGAAACACCGATCGCCGCCACATCAACGATCGACGCGGGCACGCTTACCCTGCATGGCGAAGTCTTGCGTCCCGATGGCTCAGACGCCCTGTCCGGCACCCGCACCGGTCCCGTCGCAGACGGGCGCGACATGGGCACTGATCTGGCCCGTGATCTGCTGCAACGCGCGGGCAAAGGCTTCTTTGACTGGCACTGATCTTCTTCTGGCAAAAAATACCACGGGGGACGGCCGCAGGCCGGGGGGCAGCGCCCCCATCTTGACGCACCACACCCCCAAGGCGCAGGCTGATCTCATGACAGCACCGCGTTCCGACCTGCCCACACATACCGTTGAAAACCAGCCCAATGCGCCGGGAAACCGCGATCTGTGGGCTCATGATCCGGTGCTGCGCGACTGCGTTCCACCTTCGGCGGACCTCGTGGCCTACGGTGCTGCCATGGGCCGGTCCGATGCGCGCAACATGGCCCGCAACGCCAACCGTCACACACCCGAACTGTGCCAGTTCGACACCGGCGGGCGGCGTTTGGACACCGTGGAATTCCACCCCGCCTACCACCAGATGATGGCGCTCAGCCAAGAGGCCGGCTATGCCGCCACCGCGTGGGACGGCGGCACGCATGCCACGCACGCCGCCATGGTGTACCTCGCCAGCCAGGTCGAACCCGGACATTGCTGCCCGCTGACCATGACCTATGCCGCGGTGCCCGCGCTGGCCGCAAATCCGACGCTCGCCGCGCAATGGACACCCAAACTGACGGCCCGCGCCTATGACCCCCGCACCCTGCCCGTGGAGCACAAAACCGCCGCCACACTCGGTATGGCGATGACGGAAAAACAGGGCGGCTCGGACGTGCGGTCAAACAGGACGGTGGCCGACAGGGACGGCGATCACTGGCGTCTGACCGGTCACAAGTGGTTCTGCTCCGCGCCTATGTCGGACGGGTTTCTCACGCTGGCGCAAACCGCACAGGGCCTGACATGCTTCCTCGTTCCGCGCTGGCTCGAGGGTGAGCGCAATGCAATCCACCTGATGCGCCTCAAGGACAAGCTCGGCAATCGGTCCAACGCTTCGGCGGAAATCGAATATCACGGGGCACTGGCCCATCAGCTGGGCGAGGACGGGCGCGGCATTCAGACCATCATCGAAATGGTCCACCACACCCGCCTCGATACCGCCATCGCGCCCGCCGGGATCATGCGCGGCGCCCTGACCGAAGCGATGCACTGGGTCCGCCACCGCTCCGCGTTTCAGAAACGTCTGATCGACCAACCGCTCATGCGCACCGTGCTGGCCGACCTCATGCTCGACTGGGAAGGGGCGACGCGCCTCGGGTTGCACGTGGCCGCGGCCTTTGACCGGACCACAGCCGAAGACCGCGCCTATGCCCGCATTGCCGTGGCACTCGCCAAATTCCTCAACAACAAACTCTGTCCCCGCGTGACCTATGAGGCGATGGAGGCCCTTGGCGGCATGGGCTATATCGAAGACACGTCCATGCCGCTCTACTATCGTGAGGCACCGTTGAATGGCATCTGGGAAGGGTCGGGCAACGTCATCTGCCTCGACATCCTGCGCACCCTCGCCCGCGAACCGGCGGCGCGCGACATGCTGCACGCACAACTGAACCGCGTCCAGGGCAACGACGCCCGCTATGACGCGGCGCTCAAGGCCTACGGCACCCGCTGGACCACACTGCCCACCGAAGCAGAGGCGCGCCATTTCGCCGAAAACACCGCCACGTTGCTGACCGCGTCGATCCTGCTCGGTGGCGCGTCACACGCTGTCGCAGATGGCTATATCGGCGCGCGGCTGGCCGCTTCATCCGGACAGATCGCGGGCACCGCGACGCATATCGACACGGACGCCATCATCGCAGGCTTCGACGCCCATTAAACCCACTTAGCCAAGGGGGGCAGGCTCATCAGCACCGCATTGGCATCATGCCCGGTCTCAAGGCCGAACTTCGTACCCCGGTCATAGACAAGGTTGTACTCAGCATAGAGCCCGCGATGCACCAGCTGCGCATCCTTGTCGGCGTCGTCCCAACCCTGCACCCGGCGCTTTTCCACCAGCGGCACGTAAGCGGGCAGGAACGCGCGTCCGATATCCTGGGTCAGGGCGAAATCCGCCTCCCAATCACCGGTGCAATGATCATCCATGAAGATCCCGCCGACACCCCGTGCCCGTTTGCGGTGCGGGATGAAAAAGTACTCGTCTGCCCACGCCTTGAGACGCGGATAGAAATCCGTGCCATGCGGGTCGAGATGCGCCTGCTGCTGGGCGTGGAAATGCGCCGTGTCCTCGGCGTATTCGATACAGGGGTTCAGGTCCGAACCGCCACCAAACCACCACGCATGCGGTGTCCAGAACATGCGGGTGTTCATGTGCACCGCTGGCGCGTGCGGGTTCTGCATATGCGCCACGAGGCTGATGCCCGACGCCCAAAACCGCGGATCATCCTTCATGCCGGGCAGGCCCTTGCGGGCCATCATCGCGGCCTGCGCACGGTCACCCAATGTGCCAAACACGGTCGACACGTTCACGCCGACCTTCTCAAACACACGACCACCGCGCATTACGCTCATCAGGCCACCGCCCGCATCCGATCCATCCTCGGCACTGCGCTTGGTTTCGCTGACCTCGAACCGACCCGGTGCCGCATCTGCCATCGGACCGGTATCATGACTGTCCTCCAGCCCCTCAAACGCCGCCACGATGTCATCGCGCAATTGCCGGAACCACGCCGCCGCCCGTGTTTTCTGAGTGTCGAATTGCTCTGTCATGCGCACTGTCCTGTTTGGTTGACAGATTTTAACGCAACAACCCACCCGACGCCAAGGTCAAAGACGCGACCGTCCCCCTTCATCTCGCCAGATAAACTCCCCCCGGAGGGCCGGTGCGCCACAAGCACCCCCGGCACGTCCTAGTGGGCGGGCGCATCCACAGGGTCGAGCAGGCTGCGCCCGCCATCTACGGTCAGCACCTCGCCGGTGACAAACCCCGACCCGTCAGAGGCCAGGAATTGCACGGCATCCACCAACTCGGTTGGGGCTGCGATCCGGTGCAACGGGGTCTGTGTCTCGATCTCTTCCCGCCACTCCGGATGATCCCCGATAGAGGACTGCAAGGAGGCCGACATCACCGAACCAAAAGCCACCGCGTTTACGCGGATTCGTTCGGGCGCCAAAGCCAGCGCCATGGACCGCGTCATCTGCTCAAGGCCCGCCGCGGAAATGGAGTACGCCAAAAGCTCGGGCCGGGACTGGTGCGCCGCAATGGAGCTGAGATTGACGATGGAGCCGACGCTCGCCGCATCGCTGCCGCCTTCCGCCTGCTTGATCATGCGCCGCGCAACCTGCTGGCTGAGGCGCAGCGCGGTCATGACATTCTGCTCCATCAGCGTCTCGACGCTGGTGTCCTCGGGGTCCAGCGCATCTGTCTCCATCACCTGGCGCGACGCATTGACCAGAATGTCGATCTGGTCGAACGCATCAATGGTGGCCGACACGAGGTTCGCAATCGTCAGACGCTGCCGCAGGTCCCCGGCGAAATAGCGGATGTTGCCCTCTTCGGCGACATCTCCCAGCTCTTCGGCCAACTTCTTTTCATCCATGTCGGCGCACATCACGTTGGCACCGCGGTCCGCAAAATGGCGTGCGATCGCCAGACCGATCCCATTCGCAGCGCCCGTGACAATCGCCGTCTTGCCGTTGATCGAAAATGACATGGCTATCTCCGTCCCCTGCCCGGCTTTTGCCGTGGCTTTTCGGCCCGCACCAGTTTGAACCGCGCATCGCCGTCCAGATCAACCACTTTGGCAAAGGCCTGATCCAGCGCGTCTTCATAAGGCAAATGCCGGTTTGCCACCATCCAGAGGGCCCCGTGCGGACGCAGAATGCGCGCCGCCTGTGCAATGAACGCGCGGCCAAGACCGGGGTCCGCCGCACGGCTTTTGTGAAACGGCGGGTTCATCACCACGGCGTCCACCTTGGTCGGCGGCACCCATGTCGTGGCATCCGCCCAATGGAACTGCGCACGCGGGTCGGTCACGTTGTGCCGCGCGCATTGCAATGCCATGTCATGCGCCTCGACCAGATGCACGGTTTCCACGTCACGGGTCAGCACATGCGCGCTCAAAAATCCCCACCCTGCACCCAGATCGGCAACCGTGCCCACCATCGCCTCGGGCAGCGCGTCGCTGAGCAGCGCAGAGGCAGGATCCACCCCGTCCGCCGAAAACACACCCGGCGCGGTCCAGAACCCGTCCGGATGTAAGGCCGGCCCGGCCTCCCAATCCGCAAAATCGCCCGCAGCGGTGATCCAGTAGATCTTGCCATGCGCCTTGGAAATCGGCGCGCTGACCTCACCGCGTTTCCGCAAGGCCTTGAGCATCGAATCCGCGCCATCGACCTTTTGCCCGTCGATGATCACCAGTCCGTCGGTTTGCGCCACCGCCCTGGCAATCAGCGCCTGCGCCTCGGCGCGCGCGCGGGTCAGGCATACGATGCTGGCTGCAAACCGGTCCTCGGGCAGCTCTGCCGCAACCGCGTAACCACGGTCGCGAAACGCCTCACAGACCATCACCAGCGGCGACACGATCAGCACACGTTCCCGTGGCAGGTCCGAGAGGTCCGCGTGAATGTCAGGATGCAAAACGGCCAAACGGCCATCTGCCGGAAGCGACACCGCTTCCAGCGCAAGTGGCAACCGGTCCCCGATCACCTACTCTTCTTTCTCCATGGTGCACTGCAACGGGTGCTGATGGCGACGGGCATAATCCATCACCTGCGCCACTTTGGTCTCTGCAATCTCGTGACTGAACACACCGACGACTGCCAGACCCTTCTTGTGCACCGTCAACATGATCTCGAACGCCTGCGCATGGTTGAGACCAAAGAACCGTTCCAGCACATGCACCACGAATTCCATCGGCGTATAGTCGTCATTCAAGAGCAGCACCTTGTACAGAGGGGGCCGCTTGGTCTTGGGCTTGGTTTCGGTGACGACGGCGGTATCGCCATCATCATCCTGCTTGTCCGCCATCATGTGCCACACGGAGTGCATCTGCGCCTCTTGTTCCGGGAATCCACTGGAGTGCCTTGGGAGGCTCTATATAACGCTGTCAGCCGTTTAGAAAAGAGAAAGCGCACGCATTGTCACATGGCCGTTCACCGTTGCGCTGCATTGCCTTTGATGCCGATGACACGCTTTGGCACAACGAACGCTACTTTCAGCTGACGCAAACACGGTTCCAGACGCTGCTTGCACCGCACACGGACACGACCGATTTGGATGCACGCCTTATGGCGGCAGAGCGGCGCAACATTGGTCACTATGGCTTTGGCGTCAAAGGGTTCACACTGTCGATGATCGAAACCGCGCTAGAGGTGACGGACAACGCCGTGCCCGGCGCCGTGATCTCCGAACTGATCGCGGCAGGTCAGGAGATGTTGCAATATCCGATCGACCTGTTGCCCCATGCCGCCGAGGCTGTCGCCGCGGCGAAGGACCATGCCCCGGTTCTGCTGATCACCAAGGGCGATCTGCTGGATCAAGAACGCAAGCTGGCGCAATCGGGCCTGGGTGACATGTTCGACGGGGTCAAAATCGTGTCGGATAAGACACCGGACGTCTACACGCGCGTCTTTGCGCCCTTTGGGGGTGCGGCCTCTGGCATGATGATCGGCAATTCGATGAAATCGGACGTGCGGCCCATGATCGACGCAGGCGGTCACGGCGTCTATGTGCCCCACGATCTGCAATGGGATTTTGAGGCCGCCGACGCACCCCACGACCACCCCCGTTATCACGCACTCAGCGATCTTGGCGATCTGGCTGATGTGTTGGGCGGCTTTGCCACATTCTCGCCACAATCGCCGGTGTAGCGGCTGCGACCCTGCATGCCCCAACATCTTGCAACGCTGCTGTGCAGAAAAACGGAAACGTGAGGTCCGACAAGCCTTTATCGAAAATCGTTCCTGTGTTAGCTTTATCTCATAAAAATATGGCCAGTCGAAAAATCGGCGGCCTGAGGCAGACATAGGCAGGTTTATCGTGAAGGTTCGGCGCACACAGCCGGCCCGTATTGGGCTTTTCGTATTCGCGGCACTCTGGATGTTCATCATCCTCCCGGCTTCCGTCATGGCGGCGCCGTATGCTGCAATGGTCATTGACGCACGTACCGGAGAGGTTTTGCATTCGCGCAATGCCGACACCCGGCTGCATCCGGCATCGCTGACCAAGATGATGACGCTCTATATTGCGTTTCAGGCGGTCGAACGGGGTGAGATCACGCTGGACACCAAGGTCAAGATATCCAAATTCGCCGCATCCGAGCCGCCCTCGAAACTGGGCCTGCGCCCGGGCCAGAGCATTGCGCTGCGCTACCTCATCCGCGCCGCTGCGGTGAAATCTGCCAACGATGCGGCCACCGCGATTGGCGAGGCGATCTCCGGCTCCGAAGCCGCCTTTGCCCGGCGCATGACCCGCACAGCCAAATCGCTTGGCATGACCCGCACAACGTTCAAGAACGCGCACGGCCTCACGGAAAACGGACACATGTCCACGGCCCGGGACATGACCGTGCTGGGGCGCCACGTGCTCTATGACTACCCGCAATATTACAACCTGTTCTCGCGCACCACGACCCATGCGGGCGTGCGCGAAGTGGCCAATACCAACCGCCGCCTGCTGGCGAATTACCGCGGTGCCGACGGGATTAAGACTGGCTACACCCGCGCTGCGGGCTTCAACCTTGTGGCCAGCGCAGAACGCGGCAATGAACGGATCATTGCCACTGTGTTCGGTGGCAAATCCACGGCCTCCCGAAATGCCAAGGTGGCAGAGCTGCTGGATATGGGCTTCCGCCGTGCCCCGTCGCGCGCACCGCTGCGCAAACCGCAAAAGCCGGGCTATACACCGGACACGGGCCCCGTTGTTGTCGCAGGCGACCAATCCGCGCCCAAAGGTGCGGGCAAGATCATTCGGCTGACAGGGGCCGTGAAACGGTCGCTCCGGCCGCAACTGCGCCCCGGCGCGGAAGCACCTGCCGAACCGGTACTGGTGGCGAATGCCCCCCAAGCCGCGGTTCAGGCGGACGATATCCTGACCGCGCTTGAAGCAGCGCAGGCCGAGCCGCCCAAACTGGTAGTGACACCGATGAAACGACCGGCTGCGCGACCCGGCGACGTCGTGCTTGCCCGGGCAGAACCCGAAGTGGTCACGCGCCTGTCAACCTCCGGGGGCCGCCACTGGGGCCTGAATGTCGGACGCTATCCCAGCCGGTACAAGGCGGAAAAGGTGCTGTTGCAGACGGCACTGACCGAAATGTCGTCCCTCGACGGGTCGCTCCGCAAAGTGGTGCAAAAGCCGCAAGGGTTCGACGCCAATTTCATGGGCATGACACGCGAACAGGCAGACCTGGCCTGCCGCAGGTTGCAAGCGCGCAAGGTGACCTGCTTCACCATCGGCCCGAAATCCTGAACAACGCCAAAGGGACGGTGGGCGGGGCGTCTTTGGCCAAAGGCCAAACAGCGTCCGCACACCGTCACGGGCGCGGACGATCGTCCCATGTCCGGTCCAGAATGCGCTGGCTGTCGCCATCCGGGTCCTCATATTGACGACTGCGCAGCGTATACAAAAACCCTGCCAAACCGACGGCCCCCAACAGCAGGGACACCGGGATGAGATAGACCAGCACGTTCATCTCCAAATCCCCCGCAATGCGTTGAGCGATACGGTAATGGACGATGCCGACATCGCAAGTGCGGCTATCAACGGCGTGGCCATCCCCGCAATGGCCAGCGGCACCGCGATCACGTTGTAAACCGTCGCAATCCTGAAATTCTCGGCGATCCGTTGGCGCGCGGTACGGGCACAGCGCAGCACATCCGGCAGCACATCCATCTGCGCACCCAACAAAACCATATCCGACGCGACACGTGCCGCATCCAGCGCAGAGGCCGGCGACAGGCTGACATGCGCCGCTGCCAAGGCGCCCGTGTCGTTCAAACCATCCCCCACCATCAGCACGTTGCACCCCTGCGCCTGTAACGCCGCAATATGCGCAACCTTGTCCTCGGGCAGGCAATTGGCATGGGCCACGTCGATACCCGCGGCACGTGCCGTCGCCGCCACCGGCGCGTCCCGGTCCCCGGATATCATCAACACCCGCAGGCCTGCAGCCTTGAGCCCCGCCACCATATCGCGCACGCCGGGGCGCAGCGTATCGGCAAAGCGGATGCGCGTCGCGGGGCTGTCCCCCACGGCGACCCAGGTCCCAAGATGTGTGTCCGTCACCGCGTCGGCCACACCAGCCCACCCGGCCCGTCCCATGCGCACCGGGATGCCGCGCCACAGGGCTTCCGTGCCAAAACCAGGCACCTCGCGCAGATCCGTCACCTGCGCGGCCTCCCCCGCCTGTGCCGCAATCGCAACCGCCAGCGGGTGCGCCGATCCTTGCGCCAAGGCCAAGGCCACCTGCCGCACCTCCGGGTGCAGGTCCTCCCAGCCGATGACCTGCGGCACCCCTTCGGTCAGCGTGCCCGTCTTGTCGAACACGACCGTATCGACGGTCGCCACGCGCTCAAGCGCGGTTGCGCTCTTGATCAGAACGCCCCGCCGGAACAGCGCGCCGGACGCAGCCGTGGTAACGGCCGGAACAGCCAGCCCAAGCGCGCAGGGACACGTGATGATCAGCACCGCCGCCGCGATATTCAGCGCAACGCGCATGTCCCCGGACCACAGCATCCACCCCACCCAGGCGAGCGCTGCAAGGATATGCACCCCGGGCGCATAAAGCGCTGCGGCCTTGTCGGCGAGCGGGGTGTAGCGTGCCCGACCCGCTTCGGCCACGGCAACCAGATCTGCCAGACGGTGCAGCGCCGTGTCCCGTCCCACAGCGGTTGCCCGCACGCGCAACGGACCGCTCAGCACCGTTTCGCCCGCCGCAACTGTGGTGCCGGGCCCCGCCGGCACGGGCATCGTTTCGCCAGTGAGCATGGACCGGTCCAGCTCTGCCTGTCCCTCTTCGACTACCCCGTCCACCGCGATACGCCCCCCCGCCCGCACGAGGATCAGATCACCCACCGAGACGTCAGAGGCGGGCACCTCCACCGGCACTCCCCCCACGATGCGTGTGACCCGCGGCACTTCAAGCGCCGTCAGCTCCTCTGCCGCGGACCGTGCAGCCGCGCGGGTGCGATGTTCCAGATACCGGCCGGCCAGCAGGAAAAAGCACAAGGTGATCGCTGCATCGAAATAGGCATGATGCCCGGACAGGATCGTTTCCCACAACGACGTGGCCAGCGCGAGCAAAACCGCAAGCGCAATGGGCACGTCCATCGACAACCGTCCGGCGCGCAATGCGCGCCACGCCCCTGCGAAAAACGGCTGTCCACAAAACGCAACGGCAGGCAGGGCAATCGCCGCGGAAATCCAGTGAAACATGTCCCGCGTCGCGTCCGTGGCACCCGACCAAACGGCAACAGACAACAACATGACGTTCATCGCGGCGAACCCCGCCACGGCCAGACGCATCAGCAGCATCCGCCCCGCGGCCTCTGTCGCCGTGCTTTGCAACGCTGTGCGGTCCAGCGGGTGGGCCACCACCCCGACCTCGGCTAGTGTGGCGACAAGCGTACCCGCCTCCACCGATGCGGACGGCGTCACATAGGCCCGCTTGAGCGTCAGGTTCACGCGCGCATCGGCCACATCCGGGTGCGCGATCAACGCGGCCTCAGCACTGCGAATGCAGTTGTGGCAATGGATCTCCGGCAGAGACAACAGAATGTCATCCCGGCGCACCTCGGGGGCCGCAACCGATACCGGTGCAGCCGCGCAACCGGGACAGGCCATGGGCCGGGGATCAGGGACAGCCGTCATGACATCTCACCCGTCCACAAACAGCGGAATACGCTGTTCGAATTCAGTGCCATCCTCAGCCACGGCCAGCAGGCGCACATGCCAATGCCCACGCTCCAACGTCATCGGCGCGGTCCAGCGTGCCCCGTCAAACGCCATATCGGGCGATATGTCCGCGGCCACATGTGTCGTGCGCCCCACGGTGACGTCCATCCGTGCCACCGCCGCCGGACGCGCCTGTGCATCAGCGATACGCAACGCAAGCGCGCCGCCCACATATTGCGCCTCCGCACGCCAGCCCAAACGATCCTGCGCCGCGCGTTTGGCTTCGAACTGCTGGCTCGCCACATAGGAATTGCCAACCTCCAGACCGGGAAACGTGTGCACCGCGTTGAACGCCAGAGTCAGGTTCACCGCAATGATGATCCCGAACCCGAAACAGAACATGGCGGCCACATGCCACCCTTTGAGCTCACGTGTCATCGCGTTGTCCTTCCGTTGAATGTTGTGTCGCGGTAGGCGCGGTCGCCCCCGCCGAGCGCCTCGACCCAGATGCGCACATCGCTGCTTGGGGTTTCCGACGGCGCAGCGCCTGCAGGCGCCACAAGGTAGACGCGTTGCAGGAACGTGGCGTCCGCAGGCACCGCCACCGATTGGTAGGGCGTCCCCTCAAGCTGGAGCCGCACGGACGGATCGCCCTTGACCGACAGGCGCAGGGTTTGCGCCTCTGCCGTCTTGTTGCGCAGGCGCACGTCATAGGTGTTGCGCACCGATCCGTCCGACATCGTCACGAATGTCGGGTTGCGCACCGGGGCCACGGTCAATTCCACGTCGGACCGGATGAACAGCGCAAAGACCAGGCCAAAGCCCACAAGCGCCCACAGCACGGTATAAAGGACCGTGCGCGTGCGCAGGATGTGCTGCCATGTGGGCTTGGGTTTCTGACCGGCCCGCTCGGCCTGTTCGTCGGTCAGCGCCATGTAGTCGATGAGGCCGCGCGGTTTGCCGACCTTGGCCATGATGTCATCACAGGCGTCGATACACAGCGCACAGGTGATGCATTCCAGTTGCTGACCGTCGCGGATGTCGATGCCTGCCGGGCACACGTTCACGCAGGCCATGCAGTCGATGCAATCGCCTTGCGTCTCGCCTTCGGGCACGCGGTGCTTGCGCGGCTCTCCGCGCCAGGCCCGGTATCCGACGGTCAGCGTGTCTTCGTCCATCATGGCGGCCTGAATGCGCGGCCACGGGCAGGCATAGTTGCAGATCTGTTCGCGCGCGAAGCCGCCAAAGAGGAACGTGGTGCCGGTCAGGATCGCCATGGTCGTGTAGGCGATGGGGTGGGCCTGCAAGGTCACCAGATCGCGCAGCAGCGTTGGCGCGTCCGCGAAATAGAACACCCACGCGCCGCCCGTGGCCAGCCCGATAAGCAGCCACAGCACCCATTTGGTCATGCGCAGCCGGGCCTTGCGCAGGTCCCATTTGGCTTGCCGGTGCAGGCGCAGACGCGCGTTGCGATCCCCCTCGACCCAGCGTTCCACGGCGATGAACAGGTCGGTCCAGACGGTCTGCGGGCAGGCATAGCCACACCACACCCGACCCAAGGCCGAGGTGAACAGGAACAGGCCGAGCCCCGCCATGATCAACAGCCCGGCGACAAAGTAGAATTCGTGCGGCCAGATCTCGATCCAGAAGAAGTAAAAGCGCCGGTTGGCCAGATCGAGCAGCACGGCCTGATCCGGCAGCGCCTCACCCCGGTCCCAGCGGATCCACGGCACGAGGTAGTAAATGCCCAGCGTCACGGCCATGATCCACCATTTCAGCGTGCGGAATTTGCCCGACACCCGTTTGGGGAAAATCGGCTCGCGTGCGGCGTAAAGGCTCGGGGCGGAATCGGACACGTGCGGGCACCTTGATCAAGTGGTCTGGCCCCTTGTGACAGCCCATCGCCGGGCGCACCTTGACTCAGGTCAAATCGCGCGCGGCCCGCGTGATCCATTTGACGAAAGCGCGCAGCGGCGGGCGCTGCACCCCCGGCCGCGTTACGAGGTGATAGCCGGCACCGGGCTGGTCCTCTTCCTCCAGCACGACAAGCCGGCCTGCGCGAATGTCGGCCTCCACAAACAGGCGGACGGTCACGGCCAGCCCCTGCCCGTCCCGCGCTCCGTCGATCAGCAGGTTGCCGGGCACCTGGGTCAACGGGCCCTGCACGCCCTCGGCAATGCCGCGATTGCGCAGCCAGCTGGTGCTTTCGGTGATCCCGATTTCCTCAAGCCACGGCAGCTTGCTAAGCGCGCGGGGGGTGGACGTGTCACGCCCCGCCACAAGGTCCGGGGCGGCGATGATGACCATGGATGTGGGGATCAGCAACTGATCCTCGACCCCCGGCCAGCCCCCGGGTCCATAGCGAATGGTCAGGTCCACATCGCCCGTCGCCGGTTTGACGAGGTCCGAGGTCGGGTTCAGCATGATGTTGATGTCGGGATGCAGGCTGCGGAATTCGGGCAGGCGCGGCATCAGCCACGCGGCGGCAAAGCTGGGCGTGGGCGAGATGTGCAGCGGGCGCGCGGCTTCGGCCCCGGTGATCAGCCCCACGGCCCGGTCAATCGCGCCAAACCCGTCCGCGCAGCCCTGCGCCAGGAATTCGCCATCCGGCGTCAGCCGCATGGCACGGCCCGACCGATCCAGAAGTGCGACGCCCAGATGCGCCTCGAGGCTGCGCAACTGCTGGCTGATCGCGGCGTGGCTGACGCCCAACGCGTCGCCCGCCGCCGTCACATTGCCCGTATCGGCAAAGGCGTGAAAGGCACGCAACGCGGCAAGCGGAGGCAGATCGCGCAGATTCATATGTTACCCCAGCTTACACATCAGCATTCTTATTGAGTCGCACAAAACCACAAATAGCGCAATATGACAGGCACAAAGCGACTACAGGAGGCTCACGCCATGTTTGACATTTACGCTCGAACTTTCATGACTGCGACCCGCAATGAACCCGCGAAACGTCCCTGCGTCCCGGTGAAGCCTGCCACGCGGCGCGGATGGCTGGGCCGCCAGACGCGGTGCATTGATCTGGACAAGCTGTGATGCGGATCGCCCTTTCGACCCCCCGTGTGGATGCCATCAAGTGGGGCGCGTCCCTTGCCCAGATTGCGGGGTACGCCGCGACTGCGAGCGGGGCGACGCCGTGGAACATCTACTGTTTTCTGATCGGCATCGTGGGGTGGTTCATCGTGGGCGTTCATTGGAACGACCGGGCGATCATGCTGATCCATGTCGTGGCGCTGGCCGCGATGATCGTGGGCCTGATCACCAAATGACATAGGGCGCGGTCGGAGTGGCCGACCGCGCCCGCACAGCCCTCATGCAGGCAGGTTACTGCCCGCCTCCCCGGCTGTGAACGTAGAGCGCAACGGCGCGCAACTCGGCCTCGCTCAGCCGCCCCTGCCACGGGGGCATGACGCCAAAGCGGCTGTAGGTCACGGTTTCGATCAACCGCTCGGTGTCCCCCCCATAGAGCCAGATGGCGTCCGCAAGGTTGGGCGCCCCCTGCGAGATATCGCCCAGACCCTCTTCGCCATGGCAGGCCGAACAATTGTCGAGGTAAATCTCTGCCCCCGCTGCCGCCAATGTCGCGTCTTCCGGCGTGCCGGACAGCGATTTCACGTATTGGACGACGGCGAGGATTTCGCCCTCCTCGAGGATCTCGCCAAAGGCGGGCATCTGCGAATAGCGGCTGTCGAGGTCTTCTTCGTTGCGGATGCCGTGGGTGATGGTGAGGTGGATGTCTTCGATCGTCCCACCCCAGAGCCAATCATCATCCAGCAGGTTCGGATAGCCCGAGGCCTGCACACCCGCGCCGCCGGAGCCATGGCACTGCGCGCACCACGTGCGGAACACCGCGCCGCCCGCAGAAGTCGCATATTGCATCAGTTCGGCATCGGCGCTGACCTCTGTCAGCTCTGCGGCGACCAACGTTGCGTTGATCGCGCCATTGGCCTCTTCGACGGCGGCGATCTCGGTTGCGACCTCACCGCGTGTCGAATAGCCCAGCATGCCCGCCGTCGCGCTGTTGACCAAAGGCCACGCGGGATAGGCGATGGTGTAGCCGATGCCCCAGATGATCGTCAGGTAAAAGCACCACAGCCACCAGCGCGGCAGAGGGTTGTTCAGCTCTTCGATCCCGTCCCAGGCATGGCCGGTGGTGCCGATTTCCTTGTCTTTTTCGGTCTGCTCACTCATGACCGATCCTCCTCTGGAGAGATGGGGGCGTCATCATGCCGAAAGGGGATGTCGGCCGTGTCGCGATACGTGGCAGAGGATCCGGGCCGCATGACCCAAAAGAACACCCCCACAAAGATCGTGAACAACAACAGCAGCATCCAACTGTCGGCGAATTCGCGCAAAAGGCTGTAGGTTTCCATGGCCTCTCTCCTAGCGGTTGGCGTCAGCGACGAAGGTCGAGAAATCGACCAGCGTGCCCAGCATTTGCATGTAAGCGATCAGCGCATCGGCCTCGGACACACCCGGCTGGCCGTCAAAGTTGCGCACCTGCGCGCCCGGATACCGTTCAAGCACCCCGTCAAAGTCGCTGTCGGGATCAGCCTGGGCCACAAAGTCGGCCCGGGCGTTTTCGATCATCTCATCGGTGTAGGGCACGCCGACCATCCGGTGCGTGGCCAGCAGTTCGCCAATGTACTCGCCATCAAGGTCGGTCCGTTCGAGGAAGTCGTATTTCGGCATGACCGATTCCGGCACCACCGACTGCGGGTCGCGCAGGTGGGCAATGTGCCAGTCATCCGAATACCGCCCACCGACGCGGGCCAGATCCGGCCCGGTCCGCTTGGACCCCCATTGGAACGGGTGGTCATACATCGATTCCGCCGCGAGCGAGTAGTGCCCGTACCGTTCCACCTCGTCCCGCATGGGGCGGATCATCTGGCTGTGGCACACATAGCACCCTTCGCGCAGGTAGATGTCGCGCCCGGCCAGTTCGAGCGGGCTGTAGGGGCGCATCCCTTCGACCTTTTCAATGGTGTTTTCGAGGTAGAACAGCGGGGCAATCTGAACGATCCCCCCGATCGTCACCACGAGGAAGCTGAAGACCAGCAGCAGCGTGGCGTTGCGTTCAAGGATCTTGTGTCTGTCGAGGATACCCATCTGTCCCTCCTTCATTCAGCAGGGACGGCTGTGGCCAGCGACTGCTCTTTGGCAGGCGCTGCTCGCACAGTCATCCAGAGATTGTAGCACATGACGCACGCCCCGGCGAGGAACAGAACCCCACCCAGTCCGCGCACCACGTACATCGGGAATTTGGCGCTGACGGTGTCGGCGAACGAGTTCACGAGGAAGCCGTTGGCGTCCACTTCGCGCCACATCAGCCCTTCCATGATGCCGGTGACCCACATCGATGCCGCGTAAAGCACGATGCCGATGGTCGCGAGCCAGAAGTGCCAGCTGACCAGACGCAGGGAATAGAGCCCCTGCCGTTTCCAAAGCACCGGCGTGAGGTAGTAGAGCGCGCCAAAGGTGATCAGCCCGTTCCAGCCCAGAGCGCCGGAATGCACGTGGCCAATGGTCCAGTCGGTGTAATGCGACAGCGAGTTTACCGCGCGGATCGACATCATCGGCCCTTCAAAGGTGGACATGCCGTAGAACGCCAGTGACGTCACCATCATCCGCAACACCGGATCGGTGCGCAGCTTGTCCCAGGCACCTTGCAGCGTCATCAGGCCGTTGATCATACCGCCCCAGCTGGGCATCCACAGGATGATCGAAAACACCATGCCGAGGGTCGAGGCCCAGTCCGGCAACGCGGTGTAGTGCAGATGGTGCGGACCCGCCCAGATATAGAGGAAGATCAGCGCCCAGAAGTGGATGATGGACAGCTTGTAGCTGAACACAGGCCGCTCTGCCTGTTTCGGCACAAAGTAATACATCATGCCCAGGAACCCAGCCGTGAGGAAAAAGCCCACGGCGTTATGACCGTACCACCACTGCACCATCGCATCCTGCACACCCGCAAACAGCTGCACGGATTTGGAACCGAAGATGCTGACCGGGATCGAGATGTTGTTGACCAGATGCAGCATCGCAACCGTCACGATAAAGCTCAGCAGGAACCAGTTCGCGACGTAGATATGCGGCTCTTTCCGCTTGATGATCGTGCCCAGGAACACGGCCAGAAACGCGACCCAGACGATGGTCAGCCAGATGTCGATATACCATTCCGGCTCGGCATATTCCTTGGACTGCGTGCCCCCCAGCAGATAGCCGGTGGCCGCCAGCACGATGAACAGCTGAAAGCCCCAGAACACGAACCACGCAAGGTTCCCGCCCCAGAGCCGCGCCGCACAGGTGCGCTGCACAATGTAGAACGATGACGCAATCAGCGCGTTGCCCCCAAAGGCAAAGATCACCGCAGAGGTGTGCAGCGGGCGCAGACGGCCAAAGTTGGCGTAACCCTCGGACCAGTCGAAATTCAACACCGGAAAGGCCAGTTGAAAGGCGATGATCACCCCCACCAGAAATCCCGCGATGCCCCAAAAGGCCGTGGCAACCACCCCGGCCCGGACCACGCTGTCCAGATATTCGTTCTGTGGTGTGGCAAGGACCGGCTCGTCCGTGCGGCGCACCTCGTACAGAAACAATGCGCCCGCGATCAGCATGATCAGGACCGCATGGACCTGATACGCCAGATCACGCCCGTAATTCGCGGCAATTGCTGCCGCCAGCGTGACCAGACCAAGCGCAATCAGCTTCACATATTGTGCCATATTGCGTTCCCTTCTTTGACAAGGTCGCGCACCGCAGGGCGGACGCATCCTTGCGTTTCCATGACCGCGTTGTCGGACAACGGCGCCGTCCGGTCTTTGATCTGGGTCAACAGAAATCAGGAAATGACTTGCGCAAGGTCAACGCGCCCACAGCCGTGGCACGCGACAATGCGTCAAAGTGCACAAGGACAAAGGACCCGCACACGCATGTCGTACAAATCCATCCTGACCATCCTGTCCGGCGATCCGCAGTCCCTGCGCGGATTGAACGCCGCCATCTCAAAAGCCATCGCCTGGGACGCGCACCTGACGGTGATCTGCGTGGCAGTGGACAGCACAAATCACAGCTTCGCCTATGCCGAGATTAGCCCGACACTCATGCAAGGCAGCCTGGAGGACGCGCAACGCGCCGCATTGGCACTGGCCAAGGCGGCAACGACGGAGCTCGCCCGCCAGAACATGCGCCGCTGCGCGGTGGAGCCGGTCGTTGCACAGACAGGCCTGTTGGCGGCAACACTCCGGCGCTACGCCCGCTTTGCTGATCTGGTTGTGCTGGCAAAACCCTATGGCAGTGATGCGGGGCCCGACGCACCGGTTATGGTCGAAGCGGCCCTGTTTGAGGCCCACGCACCGGTGCTGATCGTGCCGGACGGTCTGGCTGCATGGATCGCGCCACGGCGTATCGCTGTGGCATGGAACGAAAGCGATGAGGCCCTGTCCGCTGTGCGCCGTGCCCTGCCGGTGCTACAGGCTGCGGACACGGTGTTCATCACGATCATCGACCCGCCCCAACACGGGCCGGATCGCAGTGATCCCGGCGGCTTGCTTGCGCAACAATTGGCCCGACACGGCGTCCGCTGCGAGGTCGATGTCCTCGCCCGCACATTGCCAAGGATCAGCGACCACCTGGCCCGCGCAACGCAGGACCGGGACGTGGACCTGATGGTGATGGGAGCCTATGGCCGGGCACGCTGGTCCGAAGCGATGTTTGGTGGCGCCACCCGTGACATGCTCGAACATTGCCCCGTGCCGCTTTTCCTCGCGCGCTGACATCGCCACAGCATGTGGGCCGGGGATGGTGGGCGGGGTGTCTTTGCTTGCAAAGCACGCCGTCCCAACAGCCTCAAATCAAAAGACCACCGTCGCTATCGTCGCCCGCCTGTTCCAGCAACGCGTCCAGATCCGGCACCAGGACACCGCGCTTGCCTTGCAAGGAAATGATGCCTTCGCGCTTCAACGCGGACACCTGCCGACTGACCGTCTCCAGGGTGAGGCCCAGATAATCCGCCATCGCCTCCCGCGTCAGCGGCAATTCGAACTGCACCGTCCGCGGACCATGCGGCCCGAGGATCGAATCGCGTCGTGCAAAGATCGCAAGCAGCGATGCGATCTTCTCCCGCGCCGTCTTGCGACCCAGAACCAACATCCACTCCCGCGCGGCATCCAACTCGTCCAGCGTCATTTCCAACAGCCGCTCCGCCACATGCGGGGTCGTCGCCATCATCTGCTCAAACGGGGCCTTGCGGAAACAGCACATCACCAGATCGGTGACCGCCACCACGTCATATCGCGCACCGCGCCGTCCCGGACGGCCCACAAAATCGGACGCCAGCAACAGGCCCACCATCTGGCGCCGCCCGTCCTCCATGGTCTGGGTCAGCGTCGCGGCACCGGACACGACCGACGCCACGAAATCCATCCGATCCCCGGCCCAGGCGACGGTCTGCCCGGCTTGATAGGTGCGATAGAACTTCATCTCTTCGAGCCGCGTCAGCTCGTCCGGCTCACATCGCGCACACACCGCGCGGTGACGAATGGGGCATTCGCTGCAATCCTGGTGAGCCAGGTCAGGGGACAGGGTCATGGCAAATCCAACTGGTGTTGATCTGCGTCAAAGCGCACTTGATGGATCAAGCGTATCAACTTCACCATGGAAACCGAAAGCAAATTCACGCGCTTGGGTCTTTTTGACGCGAAAGTGCCCCGCTACACCAGCTACCCCACAGCGCCGCATTTTTCGGACGCCGTCGGACCAGAGCAGATGCAAACCTGGCTGCGCGCGGTGCCGGATGCGTCCGAAATATCGCTCTACATTCATGTCCCGTTCTGTCGCAGGCTCTGCTGGTTCTGCGCCTGCCGCACCCAGGGCACCACCACCGCAGCGCCGGTTCAAAGCTATCTCGACACCGTACTGCAAGAGCTGGCCATGTTGCGTGACGCACTGCCAGACGGCGTCCGCATCAAACGTCTGCATTGGGGGGGCGGCACGCCGACCCTGCTTGATCCCGCGATGATCACGGCCCTCGCCGGGCGTATCGAACATGTCGCACCCTTTGCGCCCGACTATGAATTCTCCGTCGAAATCGACCCCAACGAAATCGACCGGCCGCGGGTCGAGGCGCTGGCGGCGGCCGGTATGACCCGCGCCTCGATCGGCGTTCAGGATTTCGATCCCGAAATCCAAACCATCATTGGACGGGATCAAAGCTTTGAAATCACGGCCCGCGCCGTGGACATGCTGCGCGCCACAGGGATCGACAGCCTGAACGCGGATATCCTGTTCGGGCTGCCGCACCAGACGCCACGCCGCATGACCTCCAGCGTCACCAAGCTGTTGTCGCTGGGTCCGGACCGTATTGCGCTTTACGGCTATGCGCATGTGCCGTGGATGGCGCGGCGGCAAAACCTCATCCCCTCGGATGCCTTGCCGACGCCTCAGGAACGGCTGGGCCTCTTTGACGTGGCGCGCAAATTGTTTGTGTGGGACGGGTACGACGAGATCGGCATTGATCACTTCGCAGTGCCATCCGACGGCCTCGCCCGCGCCCGTTCTACGGGCACCCTGCGCCGAAACTTCCAAGGGTACACCGATGATCAAAGCGCCGTCCTGATTGGTGTTGGTGCCTCCTCAATCTCCCGCTTCCCGCAAGGCTATGCGCAAAACGCATCCGCGACGTCGCGTTATGCCAGTGCCATCGCAAACGGCACCCTGGCCACGGCGCGCGGCCACGCGTTCCGGGGCGATGACACCATGCGCGCCCACCTGATCGAAGCGGTCATGTGCAATTTCGAAGTCAGCGCGACGGAGGTGCCCGGCGACCCAAGCGCAATCCACGCGCTGATGGCCTCCGCGCATGCGGCATTTGACGGCACAATCACACTGACGGGTGACCGGCTATTCATACCGCCCGACGCGCGCGCGCTGACCCGTATGGTGGCGAAACATTTCGATGCCTACATGATCGAAGAAGGGCGGCACGCCTCTGCGATCTAATGCGCGGCCTGCAGCAAGAGCCGTGTGTAATCCGTTTGCGGGCGCTCAAACAGGTCCTCGGATGCGCCCTGTTCGATCACGTCGCCCTGGCGCATCACCAGCACCTTGTGGCTCATCGCGCGCACGACCTTCAGGTCGTGACTGATGAACAGAAACGCCAAGCCGTACTTCACCTGCAGGTCGCGCAGCAGATCGACGATCTGCACCTGCACGGTCATGTCCAACGCCGATGTGGGTTCATCAAGCACCACCAGTTTCGGGCGCAGCACCATAGCCCGCGCAATGGCGATACGCTGACGCTGACCTCCGGAGAACTCGTGCGGATAGCGGTCCATGGTCAGCGGGTCGAGACCCACTTCCGCCATCACCTCCGCCACCACTTCGCGCTGGGTGCGCCCGTCATCAATGCCGTGCACGCCCAGACCTTCGGCAATGATCTGCATCGCGGTCATGCGCGGTGACAGGGAGCCGAACGGGTCCTGGAACACGATCTGCATATCCTTGCGCAGCCGCCGCAACTGACGCACGGACCACGCGCGAATGTCCTGCCCCATGTAAACGATGCGCCCCTCGGACGCGATCAGCCGCATGATGGCCAGCGCGAGCGTGGTTTTCCCTGACCCGCTTTCCCCCACGATGCCCACTGTTTCCCCCGCGCGCACTTGCAGCGTGGCGTCATTGACCGCCTTCACATGCCCCACCGTGCGGCGCAGGAAACCCGCCGTGATGGGGAACCAGATTTTCAGGTTCTCGGTCTCGGCAACCACCTCCGACCCCGCAGGCACCGGTGCGGGCGCACCGGACGGCTCCGCGCTCAGCAGCTTTTGCGTATAGGGATGCTTGGGCGCGTCGAAAATCTCTGCTGTGGGGCCGGTTTCGACGATCTCACCGTTCTGCATCACGCACACCCGGTCCGCGATCCGGCGCACAATGCCAAGGTCGTGGGTGATGAACAAAAGGCCCATGCCTTCGCTCTTCTTGAGATCAGCAAGCAGTTCAAGGATCTGCGCCTGAATGGTAACGTCAAGCGCCGTGGTCGGTTCATCCGCAATCAGGATGTCGGGCTTGTTGGCCAGCGCCATCGCGATCATCACCCGCTGCCGCTGCCCGCCGGACAATTGGTGCGGATACGCGTTCAGCCGGCTTTCGGCATCCCGGATGCCCACCTTGTCCAGCAGTTCGAGGATACGGCCCCGCGCGTTCTCGCCCACGATCCCCTGATGCAGGGCAAGGCTTTCGCCCAATTGCTTTTCAATCGTGTGCAGCGGGTTCAGCGATGTCATCGGCTCCTGAAAGATGAACGAGATGTCGTTGCCCCGCACCTTGCGCAGCAGGCGTTCATCCGCCCCGATCATCTGTTGCCCTTCATAGGTCACAGAGCCGGACACCTCGGCACTGTCACCAAGCAGGGACACGGTGGACAGCGCCGATACGGATTTGCCCGACCCGCTTTCCCCGACAAGCGCCACGGTCTCCCCGCGACCGACAGAGAACGACACGCCCTTGACCGCTTCGGTCAGCTGGCCATCCTGACGGAACGACACCCGCAGGTCTTCGACATTCAGCAGCATGCTCACGAAAAGGTCTTTCTTGGGTCGAACGCATCGCGGATGCCTTCGAAGATAAAGATCAAGAGGCTCAGCATCACGGCAAACACGGTGAAGGCCGTGAACGCGAGCCACGGCGCCTGCAGGTTCTGTTTCGCCTGCAGGGTCAGTTCACCCAGGGACGGGGCCGATGATGGCAGGCCAAAGCCAAGGAAATCCAGCGATGCCAGCGCCGAGATCGTGCCGGTAATGATGAACGGCAGCATGGTCAGCGTGGCGACCATCGCGTTGGGCAACATATGGCGGAACATGATGGTCAGGTTACTGACGCCAAGCGCTCGCGCGGCCCGCACATATTCAAGGTTTCGCGCCCGCAGGAATTCCGCCCGCACCACACCCACAAGGCCGGTCCAGCCAAAGAGCACAAGCAAAAACACCAAGAGCCAGAAACTTCGCCCCAGAATGGCGAACATGATGATGATCACGTAAAGACTGGGGGTGGAGGACCAGATCTCGATGATGCGCTGGAAAATGAGGTCCGTACGCCCCCCGAAATACCCCTGCACCGCGCCCGCGATGATCCCGATAACCGCCGAGGCACCCGTCACGATCAGGGTGAACAGCACCGACAGACGAAAGCCATGGATCACCCGCGCCAGCACGTCCCGCTTGGTCCCGTCCGTGCCCAGCAGGTTTTCGGGGTTGGGCGCAAGCGGAGCTGCACCGGGACGGTCTACCGCCGTATCATAGCTGTAGGGGATCAGCGGCCAGATCGCCCAGCCGCGGTTGATCTCTTCACCGTCCACGATGCCATCCCGGCTGTCTTCGATGATGGCCTCCGGGTCGTCGAAACAGGCGTCGAGACCTCCGGACGCGATCAGACACTGGACCTCTGGGTCGCGGTAGGCCGCTTCGGTCTGGAAATCACCGCCGAACGCCGTCTCCGGATAGAAATTCCAGATCGGCGTGTAGAATTCCCCTTCGTAGCGCACGAGGATCGGTTTGTCATAGGCGATGAATTCCGCCATCAGGCTCAGCCCGAACAGGATGCCAAAAATCCACAACGACCAGTATGCGCGCCGGTTTTTCTTGAAATTCGACCAGCGGCGCTTGTTCAGCGGCGACAGGGTGAAAACCCCGCGCTTGGGTTCGGGCACCGCGACTGGTTCGGCTGTGGGTTGCACGTCAGGCATCGCCATCAGCCTTCCCTCCGCTCAAAGTCGATGCGCGGATCGACCAGCACATACATCAGGTCCGACAGGATCCCCACGATCAGGCCCATGAGGCCAAAGATGTAGAGCGTGCCGAACACGATCGGATAATCCCGCGCCACCGCCGCCTCAAACCCGAGCCGCCCGAGGCCGTCGAGGCTAAAGATCGTCTCAATGATCAGTGAGCCTCCGAAAAAGACCGAGATGAAAACCGCGGGAAACCCCGCAATCACGATCAGCATCGCGTTGCGGAACACATGGCCGTAAAGCACCCGGCGCTCCGACAGGCCCTTGGCCCGCGCCGTCATCACATAGAGCTTCTTGATCTCATCAAGAAAGCTATTTTTGGTCAGCAGGGTCAGCGTGGCAAACGCGCCGATGGTGCCGGCCAGAACCGGCAGGAACGCATGCCAGGCATAGTCCACAACCTTGCCCCACGCGCTCAGGTCCTCCCAATTGTCGGACGTCAGCCCGCGCAACGGGAAGATCTGCAGGTAACTGCCCCCCGCAAACAGCACCAAAAGCAGGATCGCAAACAGAAACCCCGGGATCGCATAGGCAGCAATGATGGCCCCGGACGTCCACGTGTCAAAGGGCGTGCCGTCCCGCACCGCCTTGCGGATGCCCAAGGGGATCGACACGACATAGGCAATCAGCGTCGACCAAAGCCCGAGCGTAATCGACACGGGCAGCTTTTCGATGACCAGATCAATGACGCTGATCGACCGGAAATAACTCTCTCCGAAATCGAACCGGGCATAGTTCCAGACCATGTTCAGGAACCGCTGCACCGGCGGCTTGTCAAAACCGAACTCCCGCTCCAACTCCTCGATGAACTCGGGCGGCAGGCCCCGCGCACCGACATAGGTGCTGTCCGACGCGGTGTTCAGCTCTTCTGCCCCCAGCTCCTGCGCACCGGCATCATTGTTGCCCCCGGCAAACCCGCCGAACACATCGCCCCCCCCTTGGGCACGCGCAATCGCCTGCTCCACCGGCCCGCCGGGCACGAACTGTGTCAGGGTGAAGTTCACCAGCAGAATGCCCAGCAGGGTTGGAATGACCAACAACAGCCGTCGAAGGATATAGGGGGCCATGGTGGCTTACCTCAGCGCGCCGGAGGCGGTCAGCGCTTGCGCCTTTTCCTCATTGAACCACCAGAAATCCAACTGGCCCAAAGCATAGGGCGGAATTTCCGCGGGGTGCTCGAACATGTCATAATAGGCAACCCAGTGCGTGGGTTTGTACCACACCGGGATCATGATGAATTCATGGCGCAGCGCACGGTCCAGCGCCATCAGTGACGCCTCTTCATCTTCGCGCGTCTCTGCGTTCAGCGACGCTTCGATAATCGCATCCACCAGGGGGCTTGCCAGCCCCGCCGGGTTGAACAGCGAAAATTCGGCCGCCTCGGATCCATACCGCTGCATCAGGCCAGTGCCGGTGCCCAGAAACGCGGCATAGCCATCGAACACAAGGTCATAGTCGCGATCCCGCTCGCGGGCGGTGTATTGCGACGGGTCCACCTTTTCGAGGGTGATATCGATGCCGAGTTTTTCCACGTTGGACGTGAAGTTTTCGGCCACCCCCGTCAGCGTATCGCCCGACGACGAATTAAACAGGAAATTCAGCGACAAGGTCTCCCCGGCCGCATTCCGCCGCAGGCCGTCATCTCCGACGGCCCATCCCGCCTCGTCCAGCAAGGCCATCGCCTTGCGCGCATTGCGCCGATCAAAAAGCCGCGCCGCGTTCGACGTATGCGGCACCCGGACCTCTTCGGAAAACACCGACGCGGGAACCACATCGCCAAGGCCCTCGAGGAATGCCTTTTCCGCACCTTCGGGCACGCCGGTCGCCATCAATGGCGTGTCTTGGGTGAAGGATGCGCGTTGCTGAAACAGGCCATATTGCAGCGATTCATTTGTCCATTCGAAGTTGTAGGCCAGCGCGATGGCCTCGCGCACGCGGACGTCCTGCAACGTGTCGCGCAGCAGGTTGAACACGATGCCCGATGGCGACGGTGGCGACCCGTCCGGCAGTTCTTCCAGCTTGATCGCCCCGCTTTCGACCTTTGCGGTTTTGTAGCCTGTGGCCCACTTCTTGCTGTCACCTTCGGTGCGGTATGTGAATTCGCCCGCGAGGAACCCCTGGAACGCGGCATCCGCGTCGCCAAAATACTCGATCCGGATGCGATCAAAGTTGTTGCGGCCCACATTGACCGGCAAATCGTTGCCCCAATAATCCGGGTTGCGTTCGTAGACGATGCGACGGTTCACATCGACATCCGCCACCACATAGGGGCCAGACCCGGGTGAGATTTCCAACCGGCTTTCATCCAGACCCGCGCCGGTCTCTTCGTACCACTTCTTCGACCATGCGGGCACGAAACCCACCTGATCAATCAGGCTGCGCCGCGAAATACCGGGCGTGAAGTAGAACTTGATCGTATGGTCATCGATCACTTCGACCTTGGGGATCCGTTTGCGCACCGCATCGGCATAGGATTTCAGCCCCTCATCCAGAAGCAGGTTGTGCGAAAACGCGATGTCATGCGCCGTCACGGGAGATCCGTCGGAAAACCGTGCTTCGGGCCGCATATAGAAAATGACCCAGTTCTTGCCCTCGTCATATTCAATCCGCTCGCACAGCAGACAATAGCTCTCGCCATACACATCGGCCGGGACAGAGGTGCTGTTTACCCCTTCGGCCAAAAGGCTTTCATAGATCGAGGAAGCCAGGGCGCCCGCCCGTCCCTTGCGCGTGTAAGGATGCATGGAATCGAACGTGCCCACGACGCCCAACGCAATCTCGCCGCCCTTGGGCGCGTCTGGGTTCACATACTCAAAATGCGTGAAATCCTCGGGATAGGTCAGATCGCCGTAGAACGAATACCCGTGGCTGGAGATGATCGTTTCATGGCCGTCGGCACGGACCTGTGTCGCGGCAAAGCCCAGTCCCGCCATCAAAAGGCCAACGCTGCCCCATTCCACCCATCGCTGATGCAGTGCCTTGGCACGGGTTGCGGTGCGGGCGGGACGCTTGGGGTGATGCATCGGGGTCTCCTTCATGAGGCCTGCGGGGCAGAAAATGTCGTCTGAATGACGATTTAAGCTAAATCCGCCCTACGCCAATATGCAACGCAAGAATGATGCCGAAATCTGTGTTCAGATTACGGGATCGTGTTTTGTGTTGCGTGTTTGGGTGTCGCTGCGCGCACAAAAAAAGCCGCGCAACACCTGTTGCACGGCTTTTTGCGATACTGTCAGGCGGATCAGCCGCCGGCGCTTTCGAGGTAAGCGATCAGGTTGGCGCGGTCTTCGATGTCTTTGACACCGCGATAAGCCATGGAGGTGCCCGGCGCGTAACCCGATGGGTTTTCGAGGAATTCGTTCAGGACATCAACAGTCCACACCTCGGCAACCTCGCTCAGGGCACCGGAATAGGCGCCGTAATCCGCGACCGATCCCACGTCGCGCCCAACCACATTGTAAAGGTGCGGGCCGGTGCCGTTCGCGCCGTCCTCAAGCTTGTGACACGCGCTGCACTGACGGAAGATCCGTGCACCGGCGCCTGCATCCGCAGCCGCATACACATCGGCAAAGGCCACTTCGACAACCTCTTCGGCGGGTTCATCCGCGCCTGTGTCAATCACGTAGGCCTGCTCGCCGTGACCACCGACATGGTACAGCTCGTCTGCAGCCCATTTGCCAAGCAGGAAAACCAGCAGCGCGCCACAGACGCTGGCTGCAATCTTTGTAAATGTCATCGTGTCGAACATATGGCTTCCGATTCCGTGGATAGAGTTGCGCGTTCCGGCGGGTATCTATTGCTTCCCCTGCCCGCAGGCAAGGTGTAGAAGCCGCGACCAATCGCCCTGCCGGACCCCAAGGCGCGGGCCCGTGCTCAGGAGATGATTTATGTCAGAGCGTATCGCATTCCAGGGCGATCTGGGAGCCTATGGCCACGAAGCCGTGCTGAAAGCGCGCCCGGACGCCACCCCGGTGCCCTGTCACGCATTCGAAGACGTCATTGCCGCGGTAAAGTCCGGCGCGGCGGACATGGCCATGTTGCCCGTGGAAAACACCACCTATGGCCGGGTGGCTGACATTCACCGTCTTCTGCCGCAAAGCGGGCTGCACATCGTAGACGAGGCGTTTGTACGCGTGCGTATCGCGCTGATGGCGTTGCCGGGACAAACGCTGGACGATATCCGCCATGTGCGCGCACATCTGGTGCTGATCCCGCAGGCGCGCGCGTTCCTCGATGCGCACGGCATCTCCGCCACCTCCGCCGCCGACAGCGCGGGTGCCGCGCGCGAGATTGCGGAAAACGGCGAAATGGGTGTCGGCGCGCTGGCTTCGGCGGTGGCCGCGGATATTCACGGGCTCAACGTGCTGGCCCGCGACATCGAGGACCAGGGACACAACACCACGCGCTTCCTGCTCATGTCACCCGATGCGGATCATTCCGCGCGCGGCGACATGATGATCACAACCTTTGTCTTCGAGGTGCGCAACATCCCCGCATCGCTTTACAAGGCGATGGGCGGGTTCGCGACCAACGGCGTCAACATGACCAAGCTGGAAAGCTACATGGTGGGTGGCGCGTTCACCGCGACCCAGTTCTATGCCGATATCGAAGGGCACCCCGACGACCCCGCGGTCGCACGCGCGCTCGAAGAGCTGGAGTATTTCACCAACCGCCTCGACATCCTCGGCGTCTACCCGGCGGCGGCAGGCCGCGACTGACCATGCCTCCGGGGCTGGACGCCTATGCCACCCGCCTCACGCTGGCCGGGACGTACGAAAACCAGATGCTGTATGCGATGTGCCGCGATGCGTGCCGTCATGATGACGCCGAGCATGTGCGTGGCAAGTTGATCGCGATTGGCCGCATCTATGCCGCGTCGCCTGAACGCGGGGCGGGCAAGCCAAGGGACGAGACCCGCGACGTTTTTGATGTTCTCGCCGATGCACTGTGCGCCTCGGACATCGACGCCAAACTGGACGGTATCCCTGCGGACTGGCGCTATGACCACGGGACCGACATGGCCGCATATGTGCACGACCTACACAAACATTTCGTTGAGACCTTGCAGTCCTCGATTTCGGAACACTGCGTGGCCCCGAAAACCGGCGCGGGGATCAAGGGGCGCGCATACACATCCTTTGCTTCAAAATACCTGCACTTTCATCGCCCAAACAGCATCCCCATCCTCGACAGCATCGCCCGACACGGCCTGCATGCGGCCGGTCGGGCCGCCGGTCTTGTAGCAGACAGGCCCGGTCTCAAGGCGCCTGTGACCTATCGCAGTTACGCGCGCTATTGCCTGTTCTGGGACGGTTTTGCCAAGGCGTCGGCTGACGCAAACTGGACGCAGCGCTCCATCGACACTGCACTTCTCGATCTTGGCCGCGCCGAACTGCGCCGACTGGCTGGCGTAAAATGATGTCACGCACTGCGTTTCAGGCGATCCTCGAGCGTTTTGCAATATTCGGCAACGCGCGTCTTGAACTTGTTGGTCAGATTTCCCTTCGCCAGCTTCAGCGACTGGATCAGCAAACGTGAGGCCAGGTTCAACGGAGACAATTCCAGCGCGACCGCCATCCGCGTGCGGTTCCGCGACAGCGCGAGAAGCTCGACGTCAAAGGTCGCGTCCATGCCCTGGGACTTGGCCACGAACCCCATGTCGCTGGGCGCGTCCAGGCGCACAAGCACAAGGTCCATCGCGCGCCGCCGCCCGCGCATCGTGAACGCAACTTTCCACGTGGCACCGACCACAGGCGTTGTCTGCTCATCCACACGCTGGATTTCTGCACCACGCCGCATCGCCTGCCGTTCAAAGTTTTCGAATTCGCACAGCGCCGCAAACACCTGTTCTATCGGTGCCTCGATATCTTCGCGTGCCGAAAATCTCATGTGCCTGCCCTTGTCGTGTTTTTGTGAGTCTGTGCCTAATCGAGCGTGTCTGCAAGCCAGTTTTCAATCAAAAAGTGCGCAATCGCGCCTTTGCGCGCGGGCAGGATATCGGATCGCAATCCCGCAAACACGTCCGCCATTTCTTCTCTGGTGAGCCAGCAGGCATCTTCGATCTCCGACGGATCGACGGTGATCTCGGTGCTCGTTGCCTGCCCATGACATCCGAACATGAGCGAGGCCGGGAACGGCCATGGCTGGCTCGACAGGTAACCGACCGGGCCGACCTGCACCCCGACCTCTTCGAACACCTCGCGGCGCACGGCCGCCTCGAGGGTCTCGCCCGGCTCCACGAACCCGGCCAACAGGGAATACATCCCCTCCGGCCATCCCGGCGACCGACCCACCAGCACCGAATTGCCATGGGTGATCAGCATGATCACCACCGGGTCCGTGCGCGGGAAATGATGCGCACCACAGGCAGGGCAGGTACGTTGCCAACCGCCATGGGTCACGTCGGACGCAGCACCGCAGCGGGCGCAAAACCGGTGCGTGTCGTGCCAGCTCATCACCGCCTTCGCGGTTGCGGCCAATTCGGCATCCCGCGGGCTGAGCCACGTCATGACGCGGCGCAATTCGGCAAAGACATGTGTGTCGGGCAGACCGGGATACCGCTGTTCTGTCGGGTCGAGAAAGCCGCCAAGCGCGCTTGCATCCACATCTTCGGGGGCCCAGCCGGACACATCATGGGCAAAGCGCGGCGCGCCCTCTTCGCGCCCCAGAAACACAGGTGGGACGGACGCCTCGGACAGGATCGGATGATCCATCGGCACACGCAAAAGCTGCGCGGGCCGCGCCGTATCGATCAGCGGCTTGCCCTTCCACAGCACGATGCTGCGCGCATCCGGATGTTGCCCAGCCGCCGCCAAAGCCTCCGGGTTTGCACGCAGCTCCCCTGCGCGGTCGAGACCGGAGCCACCAAATGTAACTGTTTCCGCGTGCCGCATGCCGCGCCCCTCCGTCATCCTCTTGCCGCGCAGCCATGGCATGGGTGTGGCAGCGGCGCAATGGCCTGTGCACCGCGCGAAATGCAACCGCGAAAACTGCTTGAACCACAGCCGTAAAACCTCACCTTGCCACCTATGCGCGAGCAGACCGAAGATCACCTGCCTTCCACGACACTGCGTCTTCTGGCGACCAGCGATGTGCACATGCACCTGACGGGCTGGGACCCGCGCACGGACCAGACGGCGACGGATCGTGGGTTCAACCGGGTGGCGACCCTGATCCGCGCGGCGCGCAAGGACGCGCCGGGGGCGGTTGTCCTGCTCGACAACGGCGACAGCATCCAGGGCACGCCACATGCCGAAACGGCGCAGAACGCGCCGGAAACGGCCCCACATCCGTGGGCCGAGATCCTGCATGCGTTGGATTATGACGCCGCGGGTCTGGGCAATCACGATTTTGACTTCGGCCTGGGCGCGCTGCACCGGTTTTGCGCGGGATCGCGCGTGCCGATACTCTCGGCCAGCCCGACGCAGGCTTTGGACCATGTCCAGACGCATGTGATCCTGAACCGCGACGTGGCCTGTTCCGATGGAGTGACGCGCCCCTTGCGCATCGGCGTGACATCCGTGCTGCCACCCCAGACGCTGACGTGGAACCACGTGCACCTTGAGGGCGTGATGGCCTTCCATGACGGGATCACCGCAGCAAGGGGCGCTGTGGACACTTTGCGCGCAGCGGGCGTCGACCTTGTGCTGATGCTGTGCCACAGCGGCATCTCGGACAGCGACGCACCGTCGGGTGAGAACTTTGCCCGCGCTCTCGCACAGCAGGTCCACGGCATTGACGCGATGATCCTCGGCCATACGCATGAGGTGTTTCCCGGGCACGCCAAGGCGCATGTGAATGGCGTCGACCCCGATGCGGGCACTATCTGTGATGTGCCTGCCGCGATGCCCGGATATGCCGGTGCGTTTCTGGCGCAGATCGACCTGACAATCGGACATGACGGCTCTGCCTGGCGGGTGACCGGGCACAAAACCGCGCTGCGGCAGGCGTCGGACGCGGCACCCGACCCCGAGGTTCAGCGCATCGCGGCCCCCCACATCGCCAAGACCCGGACCCGCATGCACAAAGTCGTGGGGCAGGCCACAGACCGCTTCCACACCTATTTCTCCATACTGCAATCCGGCACGGTCGGCGGCCTGATGGCCACGGCCATGATCGACACGATCCGCCCCGCAGCGCGCGATACCGCATGGGCGACCCTGCCAATCCTCGCCGCCGTTGCCCCCGCCGCCGCCGGAGGCCGCGCAGGACCGGACAACTATGTCGAGGTGACCGAACAGGATATCCGCACACAGCATCTGGCCCAGATGTGCCCGTACGAGAATACGATCTGGGCCCATTGCATGACCGGGGCCGAACTGCGCGCCTATGTCGAGACGTCGCTTGCGTATTTCGCGCCGAGCGCCAGCGGGCTCGCTCCGCTTGCTTCTCGGGACGTTCCTGCGTTCAATTTTGACGTTGTGCATGGGATCCACACGACCGTGGACCCCTTTGCCCCGCTGGGCGCCCGTGTTGTGGCCATGACCCACGACGCACAGCCCATCCGGGACACGGACCGGTTTCTGGTCGCGATGACCAGTTACCGGGGGGCCGGGGGCGGTGGATTTCCTGGACTTTCGGGCAAGACACCGCTCAAGACCGAAACCCCCGTTTTTACCGCCCTCCAGCGCCATTTGCGCGCAAACACGCTGGACCCTCGGGACTGGTCATCGGTCTGGTCCTTTGCCACGTCCCAGCCGCGAGATGTCATCGTCGAAACCAGCCCGCGCGCCATCGCATATCTCGAGGATATCGCGGCCTTTGCGCCGGAACCTCTGGGCCTGACCGACGCCGGGTTCATGCAATTGCGGGTCACCCTCTAGGCCTTGCGCAAGTGGCACCCCTCGCCTATATGCGACGGTGAGAGGTTGGCGCGGGCAAGCGCCTCGCCAACCCGGTCAGATCCGGAAGGAAGCAGCCGCAACGAGCCCCGCTTGGGTCGATGTCAATCTCTCACCTCAGCCTCGCCGTTCACGAACGGCACGCGGCTATTCCTCCAGCAATCGCGGCCACAATGCCGCATTCCGGCGTGAAAACGCGGTCAGGTGCCCGACAGGACCGGTCGGCGTGATGAGATCCACCTGCGCCCGTCCGGCAAACCCGTCGTCGGCCAGCCGCTGCACGCAATGCGGCGGGATCAGGTCATCGTCGGAAAACGCAACAAGACGGACGGGAATATCATGCGGCCACGCAGGGATTGGCAGACGGTCGCCCAGATCGGCCGCGTAAAACGACCGCGTCGTGCACCAACGCCGCCACTGCCAATACACCCCCGCAGGCAGATCCTCACCAAAGCGCAGCGATTTTCCGGGCAGATACCCCGCCAGCGCCGTCGCAGGCGGCCCAAGTCCGAACCAGAACATCAGCGCCACCGCGCGGTAGGGCCAGGGATGATCCGAATGATGCACAAACCCCGACGCGACACCGATCACCCGGGTCACGCCGTCGAAAACCCGTTGGTTCGGCAGCATCATGGCCCCCAGCGAATGGCCAATGATCCACAGCGGCGTATCCGGCACCGCATCGGCCAGCGCGCGCCGGGCGGCCAGTTGATCCGACGTGCCCCAATCTACCATGTCCGCACGGCTTTGCCGCAGCGGCCCGGACCACGACCGCCCCACATGCCGGTAATCATATGTCAGACACGCCATCCCACGCTCTGCCGCCAGCCAACGGGCAAAATGCGCATAGAAATGCTGCGGCACGCCTGTCGCACCGTTCAGGACAACGGCGGCAAACGGCGGGTGCGACGGCAGGAACAAACGCCCGACCAGCTCCGCACCATCCGCCGTCTTGAAAACCAACGACCGCTCCTGAACCTCTGACGTAGCTGCGTCGCGCATGACAGTCCTCCGTGGATACCAGCCCTAGACCAATCGGTCTAATCGCCACACTGGACCAATCGGTCTAATCCTGTCAAGATCACCCCATGACCGACGCCCCGCTTCCCACCAAGGACCGCCTGATCCGCTCTGCCGCCAACCTGTTTCGCACGCGCGGGTATCATGGTGTCGGGCTTGCGGATGTGCTGGGTGACGCCAATGCGCCCAAGGGGTCGCTGTATCACCACTTTCCCAACGGCAAATCCGACCTCGCCATCGCCGCGGCCACTTGGGCATCGGATGAAATGCTGCGCGTCATTGCCGCCAGCTTTGACGGCGCCGACAGCTTTGACGCCGGGGCGACGACCCTGTGCTTCAAACTGGCCAAGCTCTTTGACATCACGGGGTGGGACACCTGCCCCGT
This sequence comes from Tateyamaria rhodophyticola, assembly GCF_047777875.1. Taxonomy (GTDB): domain Bacteria; phylum Pseudomonadota; class Alphaproteobacteria; order Rhodobacterales; family Rhodobacteraceae; genus Tateyamaria. The sequence goes on from NZ_CP180519.1 coordinate 1,144,428, forward strand.
GGCCAACATCCTGTTCGAAGGGCCGGACAACGACGCGTTTCGTGCCCATGCCGAACATATCTATGACGGCTGGATTGCCGAAGTGCTGGATCACGCGGCACGGCTGGGTCTGCGCGAGGCGGATGCACGGGCCAAGGCCGAACACCTCTTTGTGCTGATCCAGGGCGGTTGGATGCTGGCCCGTGCCCGGCGCAATTCGGACGTGCTGCGCGACCTGCGCGGGATGCTGTAGGCGCGCGGGCAATCGGATCACCGTGATCGCTGGACGCCCCCAAGCCCGCGCCTTAGATTGAAGCGTCAGCCGAATCCCAGAGGACCGCATGAGCGACGAGCCACAGACCGCCTATCAGGTGCTGGCGCGGAAATACCGCCCCGAAACCTTTGCCGATCTTGTCGGCCAGGACGCCATGGTGCGCACCCTGAAAAACGCGTTCGAAGCGGACCGCATCGCGCAGGCCTTTGTCATGACCGGCATCCGGGGTACGGGCAAGACGACCACCGCGCGCATCATCGCCAAAGGCATGAACTGCATCGGGGCGGATGGCACGGGCGGGCCCACAACCGAACCATGCGGCGTCTGCGAACACTGCACCGCGATCATGGAAGGACGGCACGTCGATGTGCTGGAGATGGACGCCGCCTCCAATACCTCTGTGAACGACATCCGCGAAATCATCGACAGCGTGCATTACCGCGCGGCCTCGGCCCGCTACAAGATCTACATCATCGACGAAGTCCACATGCTGTCGACAAGCGCGTTCAACGCGCTGCTGAAAACGCTCGAAGAGCCGCCCGCGCATGTGAAATTCATCTTTGCCACGACCGAAATCCGCAAAGTACCCGTGACCGTCCTGTCCCGTTGCCAACGCTTTGACCTGCGCCGGATCGAACCGGAGGACATGATCGGCCTGTTGCGCAAGATCGCGACCGCAGAAGGGGCCAGCATCGCAGATGATGCGCTGGCCCTGATCACGCGTGCCGCCGAAGGGTCCGCACGGGATGCAACGTCCCTGCTAGATCAGGCGATCTCGCACGGTGCGGGCGAAACCACCGCCGATCAGGTGCGCGCGATGCTGGGCCTTGCCGACCGGGGCCGCGTGCTCGACCTCTTTGACATGGTGCTCAAGGGGGACGCGGCGGGGGCGCTGACCGAACTGGGCGCGCAATATGCCGATGGCGCGGACCCCATGGCGGTGATGCGCGATCTGGCCGAGATCACGCATTGGGTATCGGTGGTCAAGATCACGCCCGAAGCCGCCGAAGACCCCACGATTTCCCCCGACGAACGCAGCCGCGGGCTCAGCATGGCCGAAGCGCTGCCGATGCGCGTTCTGACCCGCATGTGGCAGATGCTGCTCAAGGCGCTGGACGAGGTTGCCGCCGCACCAAACGGCATGATGGCGGCCGAAATGGCGATCATCCGGCTGACCCATGTGGCCGACCTGCCCAGCCCCGAAGAGCTGATCAAGAAACTGCAATCCAGCCCGACACCGGCCCGCGGCCCTGCGCCCGGATCGGGCATGGCGGCGCCATCGGGCGCGCGCGCATCCGGGGCCGAAGCGGTGGCGCAGGCCCAGTCGCGCTTGGCCAGCAGTCCGAACGCAGCGGGTCAAACGACGGCCCTGGCGCATGATCCCGCGCTGGCGCTCGCCCGCTATCCCACCTTCGACCACGTGGTCGAAATGATCCGTGCAAACCGCGATGGCAAGTTGCTCGCGGATGTGGAAACCGACCTGCGGCTCGCGCGCTATGAACCCGGCCGGATCGAATTTGAACCGACGCCGCGCGCGCCGCGCGATCTGGCACAGCGGCTGGGCTCCGCCCTGCAGCGCTGGACCGGCAACCGCTGGGCCGTGACGGTCGTGTCCGAAGGCGGCGGCAAGACGATTGACGAGGTGCGCAACGCCGATCGCTACGCGCTCGAAGAAGCGGCGCGGGCGCACCCGCTGGTGCAGGCTGTCCTTGCCAGCTTTCCCAAGGCAGAAATCAAGACCATCAAGAGCCGCGCTGAAATCGAGGCGGAGCAGGCCGTAGAGGCGCTGCCGGAAGTGGAAGACGAATGGGATCCGTTCGAGGAAGACTGAAACATTGCGCTGGTGTCGACACGGTTTGGCACGGCAACGCGACCCGGTTTCCGCACGCGGCCCGGGCAGAGATGTTGAGCGATCCATGCGATATGCGCGCCGCAGGCACCCCATGATGCGCGGTTACCTCAGTTCCGTATGCGCCCTGACACCCGGCGCAGCATGGGCGCAGGCCTGCGCCACCGCGCGCCCCGGCTGGGACGGAGCACCGGCCAACGCGTTGACCGAGGCGGTCGCGCTCTTCACCTCCCCCGCGGGCATTTTCCTGTTGGTATTGTCCGTCGTTGCCCTGCGGTTCCGTCATCAGTGGGTCGGCCTGGCTGCCGTCCTGCTGTGGACCGTGTTCATCACCGCCGTAACCATGGCCGACCCCACCGGACAGCGCGCGGACGCGGTGATCGAAGGCTGTGTCGGCGCCCCCACCTTGTTCATCGTCGTCGTGGCTGCGATATGTGTGGGGATTGTGCTGTGGACCAAGCCGCGCACCCAAAATGACCCACCACCGGAGGCATGACATGCTCAAAGGACTAGGCGGTCTCGGCGATATGGCCGGGATGATGAAAAAAGCCCAGGAAATGCAGACCAAGATGGCCGAGATGCAAGACGATCTTGCCAATATCTCGGTGACAGGCGAAAGCGGCGCGGGATTGGTCAAGGCGACGGCCACCGCCAAGGGTGAGCTGACCGCGCTGGATATTGATCCGTCCATCTTCAATGGCGACGACAAGGAAGTGGTCGAGGACCTGATCCTCGCCGCGATCAAGGACGCGCAGGCCAAGGCGGTTGAACGCAGCCAGGAAGAAATGGGCAAGCTGACCGAAGGTCTCGGCCTGCCACCGGGCATGAAACTGCCCTTTTGATACTGACCTCAGGGTGGCAGGACATCTTGAACGGGGGGCGGTTCGGCCACCCGTTCGTCCGCGTCGGCGGCTTTCATCCGCGTTTTCACGATACGACGCAGGCCCAGCAGGAATGCCAGAAACACCATGTAGAGCGTGAACGTCATGCTCAGCCGTTGAACCCCTTCGCGAAAGGTCAACGCCGTCCCTGCACCGCCCTCGCGACGTTCCGTGCCCTGTTCGGCGGTTGCCGCATCGCCGGCCCCCGCGGTGCCTTCGCCCGCGCCGGAACACCCCGCCTGCACCGCTTCGGCAAGCTGTGTGGTCTGGGCGCGCAAATCGGCGGGCAGCGCGCGCCCGTCGCCACGGGCTAACGCCCGCGCCGCCGTCAAAACGCCGCGCACGGCGCGCAGTTCACTGCGGCTGATCTCGCCGCGCACCGCATCCTCCAGCGCCACAATGGATGTACCCTCCAGGCTGCGCTGCAATCGCATCCGCAGGTGTACGTCAACCGCACCACCGGCGTTGAACGCCCCGACAAAGGCCGTGTTCACGTTGCGCAGCGCCATGGGATAGACACACGCCAACGCGCCGCCCGGCCCCATCGCCCACAGAATCGCGAAACTGAAAACTGCGCCGCGCATTGCCCCTCCGCTGATGCTGCATCTGAGGCCACCGGGCTAAGTCACCAAGGTTGATAAGTCGTGAAGCTGCCCACAATCATGACTTCCTGTCGCGGAAAATCCGCAATAGGCTCCGCCGCATGAGCAGCACCCGCGACATCGACAACCTGATCGAAATGATGGCCAAATTGCCCGGGCTTGGTCCACGCTCGGCGCGCCGGGCCGTGCTGCACCTGATCCGCAAGCGCGCCCTGCAATTGCAGCCGCTGGCCGACATGATGCAGACCGTCGCCGTCACGGCGCGCGAATGCCTCAACTGCGGCAATGTCGGAACCACTGACATTTGCGACATTTGCACATCCGAAAAGCGCGCCAATGGCGAGTTGTGCGTGGTCGAGGACGTGGCCGACCTGTGGGCGATGGAACGGGCCGCCGTCTTCAAGGGCCGCTATCACGTACTGGGCGGCACGCTGTCGGCGCTCGACGCCGTCGGACCGGAAGAACTGCGCATTCCCCGCCTCATCGACCGGGTCGAAACGGAAAACATCTCCGAGGTGATCCTTGCCCTCAACGCGACCATCGATGGCCAGACCACGGCGCATTACATCGCGGATCAATTGGAAGAGCGGGTGACGCTCACGTCACTGGCGCAAGGCGTGCCCATTGGCGGTGAACTGGACTACCTCGACGACGGGACCATCACCGCTGCGCTGCGGGCCCGCAAGGCGCTCTAGGCTCAGAGGCGCAGCGCACTGCGCACGCGTTCCGCAATCCCCGCGCGCGGTCGGAACCGGTCATGCCAAGGGATCGAACGCAGCCAGCTCGCGATGCGGCCCTGATGCCCGCGCCCGCCCCGCATCACCTCTTCGCACAGTGAAAAGTTGTTGAACCCGATCTCTGCCATCCGCGCCTTCAGCGCGGGTTCCTCATGCGCGTGGTTCGGGTATTTGCGCACGTCAAAGTCGATCATGACATTGTCGATCTTGAACACTTCGCCGCTGTCCATCAGGTCGTTCATGATGTCACATTCCGACCCTTCACAGTTCAGCTTCATCACCACCAGATCGTCATCGGCAATGTGCGCCTGAAAGAACTCCGTCGCGCGTACGAACTGGCATTCGGTCTTGATCGTTTTCTGATCATCCGCATGGGTTTTCACACTGGCCCCCATGTCGCCAGCACCATTGGTGTGGAACGTCAGCGGCCCTGTTGTATTCGACAACCCATAGCGCATCAGTTGAAACCGGGGGTCATCAAACTTGTCCGTCAGGATATCGGCACAGGGCGGAAACGGCTCAAAACAGTAGATCACATCGAAGGCGTAGAGCGGCTTGATCACCTCATCAATCGTTTGACCAAGGTGGCCACCCACATCCAAGAATACCTTGCGCATATGCCCTGCTCCCGCCGTTGCCCGATGTTTTAAAGCAGTTTTTGATCAGCTCAAATAGCTGGTGAACCCGGAAATGGCGGCCTGCAAGCCTGCGTCCGTGACGTCCTTGTGCACAACAAGCCGCGTGGTCCCCGTTGCCCCCGTCAACTGCACACCCGCTTGCGCCATGTGATGCTGCAATTGCGCGGTTGCGCCACCGTCGGGCGTAAAGAAGATCATGTTCGTCGCCTGATCCACCGTGCCAAACGGGCGCAGCGCATCGGCAAGGGCGGTCGCGCGGGCGTGATCCTCGCGCAGGCGGTCAACGTTGTGCGCCAACGCATAAAGGCCAGCCGCCGCCAGAACACCCGCCTGCCGCGTGCCACCGCCCAGCATCTTGCGCCACCGCCGCGCCCGGTCGATGAGGTCCTGCGGCCCTAGCAACACGGACCCCACCGGCGCACCCAACCCTTTGGACAGACAAATCGAGACCGTGTCAAAGAGGTCGGCCAAAGCCCCTTCCGGGCAATTGAGGGCGGTCACCGCGTTGAAATACCGCGCCCCGTCCAGATGCACGGCAAGCCCGGCAGCCCGCGCAGCATCCACCGCCTCCGACAGGCGGGTGAGCGGAATGGCCTTGCCATTATGCGTGTTCTCACAGCCCAGCAGGCGTGTCATGGGCATGTGGCTGTCATCGGGCTTGATGGCCGCGTTTATGTCCACAGGTTCCAAACCGCCGTCCTGCGCCACATCCAGCGGATCAAAGGCGATGCCGCCCAGCACCGATGCCCCCATCGCCTCGTATTTGTGGATGTGATAGCCGCGCCCGGTCAGCACTTCCTCCCCGCGCGCGCAATGGGCCAAAAGGCCTACAAAATTGCTCTGCGTACCAGAATTGACAAACAACGCCGCTTCCTTGCCCAACCGTTCGGCCAGCGTTGCCTCCAGCCGGTTCACCGTCGGATCGTCGCCAAAGACATCATCGCCCACCTCCGCCTCTGCCATGGCCGCGCGCATGGCGGCGTCCGGACGTGTGACGGTATCGCTGCGCAGGTCACAAATGACGTGGGCGGGCGCACCTATTGCGGCGGCGTATTGGTTCATGGAGAGACCTTCGGGACATGAAAACGGGCGCGCTCATGATAAGCACGCCCGTCCCCGAATGAAAAGTTCGGCGCAGCTCAGGGCTGCTCGTCTTCGTCGTCACCTTTGGGCAGGTTGAAGAAGCTGTCCGCATCGACAAGGGTCGATGTGTCCTCTTCATCCTCATCATCATCGGCGAGCGAGAATGTCTCGAGCCCCTCGATCGCCGTCGGGATCTTGGGTTCGGCTTCCATGCCAAGGCTTTGTTCCGTGCTGACCAGCTTGCGCCGCTCATCATCGCTCATCACTTCGCCATCAGCGGCCTTCTTGGCGGCGGCCTTCTGCACGGCGGCATCCAGTTCCGACTGCTTGGTCAGGCCCAGCGCAACGGGGTCGACGGGTTGGATGTTGGAGATGTTCCAGTGCGTGCGCTCGCGAATCGACTGGATCGTCGGCTTGGTCGTGCCCACCAGCTTGGAGATCTGACCATCGGTCAGCTCGGGGTGGAACTTCACCAGCCAGTAGATCGCCGCCGGGCGGTCCTGACGCTTGGACAGCGGCGTGTACCGCGGCCCCCGCCGCTTTTCCTCACCCTGCGCCGCGGCATTGTACTTAAGCTTCAGCTTGTGCAGCGGGTTCTTCTCCGCCGCATCAATCTCTTCCTGCGTCAGCTGGTTGTTGGCAATGGGATCAAACCCCTTGACGCCCGTGGCCACATCGCCATCCGCGATGCCCTGCACTTCCAACTCGTGCAGATCAACAAAATCCGCGATCTGCTTGAAGCTGATCGTGGTGTTGTCGACCAGCCAGACGGCGGTGGCCTTGGCCATCAGCGGTTTTGCCATGTCATGCTCCTTTGCGCATATCTGTCCCGTCGCCTGAATGGCGTCCCCGGCTGGGCCAGGGTGGGTTTCCGTTGTCGGGGAACTTCGCGTGGATATAGTGGGCCGGAATGAAAAAGGAAAGCCTTATGCGCGCACTGCTGATCTGGATGCTGCTGGCCACACCGCTCTGGGCCAAAGACCGCAGCGGTGAGTTTGACTACTATGTCGTGGCGCTCAGCTGGTCTCCGAACTGGTGCGCCTACGAAGGCGATGCGCGCGGCTCCGACCAATGCGATGCGCGCCATGACCACGGCTGGATCCTCCATGGTCTCTGGCCGCAATACCACCGCGGTTACCCCGAATACTGCCCCACCTCCGAACGCGCGCCGTCCCGGGCGATGACCCGCGATATGGCAGACATCATGGGCACGTCCGGCCTGGCCTGGCACCAGTGGAGAAAACACGGTGTATGCACGGGCCTGTCGGCGGCTGACTACTATGCCCTGTCGCGCGAGGCCTATGACCGCATCGTGCGGCCGCCGGTGTTCCGCAAGCTGGATCAGACGGTGCGCCTGCCCGCCTCCGTGATCGAAGAGGCGTTTTTGCAATCGAACCCGGATATGGAGCCCGACGGCGTCACCATCACCTGCCGCGACGGACACATCCAGGAGGCCCGCATCTGCCTAAGCCGCACCCTCACCCCCGTGCCCTGCGGCCAGGACGTCGTCCGCGACTGCCGCGCCAAAGACGCCATCTTCACCCCGATCCGCTAAAGGGCGAGACACGTGTGCTGGTGTTGAACAATGGCTCTAAAGTCCACAGAGATGCCAACGCAGACATGTGTTGCCTTACCTGAACGACTGCTCTGAGTCCAAAGTACAAAATGCTGCAAGTTGCCTAAATGGCTGTAATGCGCATGAAGCCGACATTGTAATTCTGCGGAGTTTGCTAAATATTCTGGACAAAGAAATATGGGCGACACGCAGGGCTAAATTTCTGCTCCGCAGCCGCCTTTTCGATTTTGATTGGGAAAACTATGCCCGATGAATTCACACCAGAATTTGACAGCGTCCTACAATCCCCAACAGAGAGCTTAGATGTCGAATTTAAGCGTTCTTTACCGTTGAGCGACAACGTTGGTAAAGCGAAGCTCGCGAAGGAAATTTGTGCTCTCGCTAATCATGGCGGCGGATGGATAGTGTTGGGGCGAGAAGACGACGGGTCATACCCCGAGTCACTTCCAGAAGAACTCATCGACGTAGACCAAGATCTGATAAACCAGATCGCGGCAGCGTATTTACAACCTGCACCTCACTGCTCAGTCCGTATCCTACAACCAGATGCAATCGATTTCGCCGTTCCAGTGATTTGGGTTCCGTCCTGTGGTGTATCGCCAGTTTGCGGGAAGAAGAACGGCCCAGACGACCAACGCGGGCGTACACAGGGCATTGCAAAAGGTGTCCACTACTCTCGCAGAGCAGGGCCTATCTCTGCACCAATAGAGTCGCCGAATGAGTGGCAGGATGTAATCAGACGCTGCGTGTTGGCCGATAAATCTTCACTACTCGGCGCTCTATCGACCATGATCGAGCAACCCCGACCTGCACCGGAGGCAGAAGCGCAGGGCGTGTTTGACGCTGATTTCGAACATGTGCTCGCAAGCTGGAAGAACGGGGCTCAAGAGCATCCATATGCAGTTGACTTAACGAGCTGCTTCGTTGCCTATGCCTTCCAACTTGTTGATGCCGAACAAATCACAACGGATCAGATTTTGGAGTGTCTACGGAGTCGCCCACTAAATGCTCCAGGTCATGCGTTTTTTAGCGTTGGCAGCGTTTCACCCTACCGTCCATTTGTCATTGAGGTAGCCGATCATGACGGTCTGGAAGTTCATGCAAATACGTCAAGTGATGACCATCGGTCGATTTGGCGGCTCAGCGAGAAGATGAGCGGAACAGAGATTATCTCGTACTGGGAAGACACCGAATGGATAAAGAGTGCCGTTGAAAGACGGTCTTCACGCACATGGGAACGCGGCCAGCATATATGGATCGCCCAGCAGATTGCCTATGCAAACAGCTTTCTATCAATGGTGAAACACATCGCGAACCATTTCAATTATAGTGGCGACGTGAGGATACGGGTTCTGTTTAGCGGTTTGAGTGGACGGACCCTTAGATCAACAGACTCTTTCGTATACTACAGCTTGGATTATCGTGCCCATCAGAACACAAAACAAGTCGATTTTGTAGTAGAGGCAAAGGAGTTAGCCGCCGAAACTCGGAGTTCAACCATTGCTTCTATCATACAGCCAATGAATAAACTCACTCAAGGACCAGCGGTAACTGCTGAGGTTGTAGTGCGTAGCCTCGGCGCCAATCGCAACTAGTAGAATTTACATAGAGGACGGCAATTCGTCTGACTGAGCATTGTGTATCGCGTAGTGAAGGCGCGAAACTGGACAACAGTGGTCATTAAGAAGACCACAACAAAAGTCAGCATTGTCCGCATAAACGACAAAACGTTTTGTCATTTGTGGTACGCTTCAAGCTGGCAACAGTCGTCACCCAAACAGCCCAACCAGCACATCAACTGCCGCAAAACACCTATTAACCATTCGTTTACGTTTGCCACCGTACGCGCCGTTAACCCCGGCTTTTTGCCCGTTTGTATGACAAACGGTGCACGGGCTGTGCACAGGTGGTGTACGGGTTGTGACACGCGAAAACCCTTGGTTTTCAAGGGTTAACGCTTCAATCTGTTGCAAATGCGAAACGGGTCAGACCGATGTTGCGCGCACGCTCTTCATCGGGTCAGGAATCTTTCTCCGGGGCCCAACCCGGTGCGCGCATCATGTAGCGCCATGCCTCGGACCAGCTGCGTGCGCCGCGCACGTCCCGCCACAGGCCCGGCACTTCGGAAAACCACACCGCCAGTGGATTGCGGCTGTCAAAGTCGCGTTTGAGACCATAGCGCGGCGTCTCTTCTTCGGCTTGATAGGTGCCAAACAGCTGGTCCCAGATCACTGTGATCCCGCCATAGTTCCGGTCGATATACTTGTCGTCGCACCCGTGGTGCACCCGGTGGTTGGCGGGGCTGTTCATCACCTTGTCGAACCACCCCAGACTGCCCACCAGTTCAGTGTGAATCCATGTCTGGTAGGCCAGGACCGTAATGATCCCGAAAAAGATCATCTCGGGTGAAAAGCCCAGAAAAACCAACGGGATATGCGCGATGAGGCTCCACACCCCTTCGAGCGGGCCAAACCGGATGCCGGTGATGATGTTATACTCGCGCGAGGAGTGGTGCACCGCGTGCTGCGTCCACAACAGGCGCACTTCGTGGGCGATCCGGTGTTCCCAGTAGTACGTGAAATCGGCCGCCAGCACGGCCAACGCAATGGCCCACCACGTCAACGGCAACTGCCACGGCACAACGGCTTCGGCGAGGATGTAGAACACCGCGTAGGCCGAGGTGAGGACAAAGACCTCAAACACCAGGTATGGGATTTGTGTGGATGCGCTCGCCACCATTTCCAAAAGGCTGCGGCCCTTGTGGCTGCCCTTGAACAGAACCTCCGCCAGCTCAATCAGCAGGATCGCGACCCCGATGAGAAAGAACACTTCGTCAATCTGCGTGCCCAGCGCTTCCAATGCACCCGGTGTCATGGCTTCAATCCTCTCGTGAATGTGCGCCAAGCCAGATCAGCCGCCTGATTTGGCGTTGCCTCTTCCGCAACGACCATGGCCCACCCCGCGTAGATCAGGTTTTCATAGGCTTCGACGATCCATGCCGTGGGGATGTCCTGGGCAAATGTGCCCTCAGCCCGCGCCGCCTCAATGTCCGCGCTCAAGGCCTCGGTTTGCCGCGCATAGGCTTCGGCCACGCGTGGATCATTTTGCGCCGCGTCCGTGGCCAAAAACATGTGCCGCGCCGCAAGTGGTATCATCGCCCGCAGAGCGAGGCGCAGCCCTTCGGTATAGCTGTCACAGCCCACGACTGCTGCGTTAACGGCGGCTTCCAGTTCCTCGGAGGCCGCCAGCGTCAAAGCGACCATCAAGTCCTCTCGCCCTGCAAAATGTCGATGCAAGGTCGCGCGACCAACGCCGGCGGCTTTTGCAATCTCGGACAGTGACGCGCCCGGATTCTGACTGAACACGTCAAATGCCGCCTGCAAAATGCCGTCTCGATTCGATACAGTTATGTCTCGCATGAGACTTATATGTCTCATGCCATATCGATGTTCAATAGGCCACAGCGCGGCCTGCCGAAAAAATGCAACCGACATGGATACGACTTCTGTCGGAGCCTCCGGCGGTGGTATTTTTAGCCAGAAGAAAGCAAAACGCCCGCGCCACTCATCCTGTGAGCACCGCGGGCGAGAGGGGAAGCGCCTGCTTCTCCTGGCACGGTCATCGGCTCCACAGCCTGTACCGTGTCCTAAAGATCACCGCATTAACCTTAATATTTTGTTTCTTCTGGCCAGAAATACCACGGGGGTCCGGGGGCTGGCCCCCGGTCTGTCCTGCGGGACCAGGCTCAACCGCCGGCGACTTCCAGAACGATCTTTCCGATATGATCTGAGCGTTCCATGCGCGCATGCGCGTCCGCTGCGTTCTCCAACGCAAAGGACGAATCCATCACCGGACCAATCCGACCAGCAGACAAGAGCGGCCAAACAGCTTCACGCAAATCCCGCGCAATCTGCGCCTTTGCCAGATCACTTTGTGGTCGCAATGTACTGCCCGTCATCGTCAGTCGGCGGGTCATCAGCGGGGCAAAGTTGATGTCGGCCTTTGGTCCCTGCAGGAATGCGATCTGGACAAGGCGACCGTCATCCGCGAGCGCCTTGAAATTTCGCGCAATGTAAGGCCCGCCCACCATGCACAGAATCAGGTGCGCGCCGCCTTCTGCCTTCATGACGTTGACGAAATCCTCATCGCGATAGTTCACGGCAACCTCCGCCCCAAGGTCCCGGCAAGCCGCGCATTTGTCTTCCGATCCCGCAGTGGCAAAGACGCGCGCACCAAAATGGTGCGCCAACTGGATCGCCGTCGTCCCGATGCCAGAGGACCCGCCATGAACAAGGAAGCGCTCTCCGCCCTGCAGTCCCCCACGCGAAAACACGTTGGACCAGACCGTGAAATACGTTTCCGGCAGGCAGGCCGCTTGTTTCAGCGTCATTCCGTCCGGCACGGGCAAGCAATGCGCCGCGGGGGTTGCGACATACTCCGCATACCCCCCGCCGGGCAGCAGAGCGCACACCGCATCCCCGACCTTGAGGTCCGAGACACCGGTGCCAACTTCGGCAATGACACCGGACGCTTCCAGTCCCGGCAAATCACTGGCAGTCGGCGGCGGGTTGTAGAGACCGGCCCGTTGCAATGCGTCCGGGCGATTGACCCCTGCCCATGCGACCTCGACCACAACCTCGCCATGACCGGCAACGGGACGGGGCCGGTCCACCACTTGCAAAACCTCCGGCCCGCCGGGGGTGCTGATTTCCACTGCACGCATGTTTGCCGCCATATGATCCGCTCCTTTTGCGGCACCGTACCTTCAATATCGCTGAAAAAGGAACCAGATATGCTGGCGGCCGCGTTGATCTTGAACATCTGCGTGCTTGTACCGGTGGTCGCAGGTCTGACGTCAGGCGCCCGCACAATGGAACTGGTCTTTGGTGCCGACACAAATGCGCGGCGCATTCTGACCTGTGTTTATGGCGCAATCGGTATGTCCAGCGTTCTGTTGCTGGGCCTGCTGTTCGCAGGGCATCCGTAGGCTGAACCCATGATCATCGCGCTGCTTGCGCTGCAGGTTCTGTACAAGCTTGGCACCGTGACAATGATCGGGCTCGCACACCCCGTTGTCCGCGCGAACCTTATGGTTGTCGCCGTGCACGCCATCGTCATCGCAAGCGTGATTGCGACCGCAGCCTAGGAGGAGGTCCAGCGCCCCGGCATGTCGTTGCGTTCAGCGCGGCCCGGTGCCTTGATCCGATCCAAAAGCCATGACGGACCCGCGAACAGGCCGGACAACAGCTTGTTGTCACGCACCTGGGCTTTCACCTTTTCGATCTGCATGACCTCATCAATCCGGCGATCGAGAAAATCCCATGTCGACTGATTGTCGAGACTGTCATCGCCAAGCCAGTACAGGACCGTCGCCGAATACACGCCGGACAGCGTGGCCCGCTTTGTGTACCAGTTGATGTCGTCGGACTGGTCGCCCAGCGTGGTCCAGATCAGATCCGCAGTGCCCCAGATTGCCTTGGCCCCGTCCGCAGCATGCATCGGCAAGGCAAACAGGGTGGTGCCCCGCCGCACGGCCTCTTTGTCTTCGACAGCCTCAATCCGGAACCGGACCGCTGCTGCGATCTTGTCCCGGAACCGGTCCGGCAACGTCTCTTCGCACAAGCGAGCGGCCATCTGCGCGTCGCCACGCGCGTGGTACGCCAGCGCGAGGTCTACAGCACCACGCGGGCACACGGCACGGGCCAGCGCGGGGGTGATGTCGGCGTCTGTGCTTGCGGCGCAGAAACTCGCCTCGGACCAACCGTCAAACGGCACGTGCATCAGGGCCGCATCCAGAAGCTGATCGATGATTTCATTCGGAGACTGTGTCATGCTCAAAAGAGTAGGGCAGCACCCCATCCCCGGCAAGCACGCGCGCTGCGACCCAGTGACCCGAGGCGCGCAGGTCCGCACACCATCAGACGCATCTGGCAGGTCAACACCACGCGCCCATCCGCACGCTGGACAATCCGCAAAACCCTTGCTATACGCCAGCTTCCTGCAAATCCTTGCAACTCTTATCTAGAAAGGTGGTGACAACCACATGCAGGTTAGTGTTCGCGACAACAATGTCGATCAGGCGCTCCGTGCCCTGAAAAAGAAGCTGCAGCGCGAAGGCGTTTTCCGCGAAATGAAGCTCAAGCAACATTTCGAGAAGCCGTCCGAGAAAAAAGCGCGCGAGAAAGCTGAAGCGATCCGCCGTGCCCGCAAGCTGGCACGCAAAAAAGCGCAACGCGAAGGCATGATGTAGATCATCCTCCGACGCTTGAAGAATTCAGGAACCCCGTTGCCGCCCGGCTGCGGGGTTTTTGTTTGGCCTCAGACCGGGAGCGCCGTGGTCTTGAACACCGTCCGCAGGGCAAAGCTGGATTGCATCTGCGCCACCCCGGGCAGGCGCGCAAGATGTTGGCGGTGGATGCGGGCAAAATCTTCGGTCCCTTCGGCCACGACCTTGAGGATATAGTCCGCCGTGCCTGCCATCAGATGGCACTCGAGCACATCGGGGATTCGCGCCACCGCCTTCTCGAACGCATCCAGCACTTCGTCCGCCTGCGCCTGCAACGTAATCTCGACAAAGACGGTGGTTGGCACGCCCATCTTGCGCGCATCCAACAACGCCACATAATCGCGAATATAGCCCGCCTCTTCCAAACGGTGCACGCGCCGGTGGCAGGCAGACGGTGACAGGTGCACCGCCTCACTCAGATCGGCATTGGACATTCGGCCGCGCTTTTGCAGCGCGCTCAAGATGCGGCGATCTGTTGTGTCGAGGGTCATGCGCGCGAGTATCTCCTGCTTTGTTGTCAAATACCGCACATTTCTTCGGCTGTCACACGCAAACGCAGCACGTCTTACGCATGCAATTGCACGGCAACCGGCGCACCCTGTCCACACACACATCAGCGGAGGAGAACGCTATGATCATCGGTTGCCCCAAGGAAATCAAACCCCAGGAATTCCGCGTAGGCCTCACCCCCAATGCCGCGCGCGAGGCTGTGGCCCATGGGCACGCCGTCATCATGCAGGCAAGCGCCGGCGCAGGTGCAGGTTTCCCGGATGACGATTATGCCAGTGCAGGCGCGCAGATCGTGGACACCGCGGAAGAGGTTTTTGCCTCCGCCGACATGATCGTAAAAGTCAAGGAACCGCAGGCCACCGAACGCAAGATGCTGCGCGAGGGCCAGTTGCTGTTTACCTATCTCCACCTCGCCCCTGACCCGGATCAGACGCATGACCTGATCGCGTCAGGCTGCACGGCAATCGCGTATGAGACGGTGACAGATGCGACGGGCGGCCTGCCGCTTCTTGCGCCGATGTCCGAAGTGGCCGGGCGGCTTGCGCCGCAGGTCGGTGCGTGGACCCTGCAAAAGGCCAATGGCGGGCGCGGCGTGCTGATGGGTGGCGTGCCGGGTGTCGGTCCGGCCCGGGTCGTCGTGATCGGTGGCGGGGTTGTGGGGACGCACGCGGCCCGCGTCGCCGCGGGCATGGGTGCGGACGTCACGGTGCTGGACCGGTCCCTGCCCCGGATGCGGTACCTTGACGACGCGTTTGGCGGCGTATTCAAAACCAGCTTTGCCAGCGCCGGGAATACCGCCGAACGCGTGGCCGAGGCTGACATGGTTGTGGGCGCCGTCCTGATCCCTGGTGCCGCGGCCCCCAAGCTGGTGACGCGTGCCCAGCTGTCGACCATGAAACCCGGTGCTGCCATCGTGGATGTCGCGATCGACCAGGGCGGCTGTTTCGAGACGTCCCGCGCCACAACGCACGAAGATCCGATCTATGACGTGGACGGCATCATGCACTATTGCGTGGCCAACATGCCCGGCGCCGTGGCGCGCACGTCGACCATCGCACTGGGCAACGCCACCATGCCGTTCATGCTGGCACTGGCCGACAAGGGGTGGCGGCAAGCGTGCGAGGATGACCCGCACCTCCTGAACGGCTTGAACGTCCATGCCGGCAAGCTGACCTATTACGCGGTGGGCAAGGCGCTTGGCCTCGACGTGATATCGCCCGCATTGGCGCTGAAGTCGTAACATCGCACCCAAACTAAAAAGGCCCGCCAGATGGGCGGGCCTTGGTCATGCGTGCAAATGTTGATTACTTGGCCAGCGAGTCGCGGATTTCCATCAGGATATCCAGTTCGGTCGGCCCCGCGGGCTCTTCCGGTGCCGCCTCTTCTTCCGGAGTGGCCTGATCCTTGATCTTGTTAACGTAGCGCACCAGCATGAACACCACAAACGCGATGATCAAAAAGTTGATGATCGCCATGATGAACGCCCCATAGGCAAACACGGCAGCACCCGCCTCGCGCGCGGCTTCCAGCGATGCGCCTTCGGCAACATCACCCGACAGCACGGCATAATTGTTGGTGAAATCGATCCCACCCAGAAACAGGCCGATAATCGGATTGATCAGATCACCGACCAGCGACGTGACAATCGCGGTAAAGGCGGCACCGATGATAATCCCCACGGCCATGTCCATGACATTGCCCTTGGCGATGAAATCTTTGAATTCGTTGAGCATTACAGTTCCCTCGTTGGCTATTCGTCACACAATCGTTCAAACGCCGTGCGTACGTGAACACCTGTTAACACACGTTCACACAGGACGAAGACTATTTTGGCGGGGAATAATGCCTAGGTTGGACCCATAGTTATCAGGAGACCACTCATGGCTGACCTCAGCGCTTTTCCAATCACGCAGAAATGGGTTCCTCAGAACCCTGATGTGCTGCAACTTTTCTCCTTTCCCACGCCCAACGGGGTAAAGGTGTCCATCGCGCTCGAAGAGATGGGCCTGCCCTATGAGGCGCATCTGGTGACGTTGTCGGACGCTGATGTCAAAAGCCCCGAGTTCCTGTCGCTGAACCCCAACAACAAGATCCCCGCGATCATTGATCCGGATGGCCCGGACGGTGCGCCCATCGGCCTGTTCGAAAGTGGCGCAATCCTGATTTATCTGGCGGAAAAGACTGGCAAGCTGATCGGGGACACCGGCGCGGACAAGGCCAAAACCCTGCAATGGCTGATGTTCCAGATGGGTGGCCTTGGCCCGATGCTGGGCCAAATGGGGTTCTTCGTAAAGTTCGCGGGGTCCGAGTGGGAAGACAAACGCCCGCAGAAACGCTACATCGCCGAGGGCAAGCGCCTGCTCGCCGTGCTGGAAAAAGAGCTGGACGGCAAAGAGTGGATCACGGGCCAGTTCTCTATCGCGGACATTGCCATCGCACCGTGGTTGAACGCGCTTGCGTTCTATGGCGCGCGCGACGCGGTTGGATGGGACAGCCACACGAACCTTGTGGCGTATCTTGACCGGTTCATGTCTCGCCCTGCCGTGGAAAAGGCCATGAACATCCCACCTCGCCCCTGATCCCCGATAAGGCAAAAGCCGCCCACGAAAGGCGGCTTTTGTCGGTTGCGCAAGCACGCAAGCGTTGTCGCGAGCCTTGGATCCATCGCAGGCGACCACTTGTGTCACCGTGTCGACGGGACTTCGGCTGCATTCAAAACCGCCTGTATTCCTTCCCCATTGTGCCCGCCTCCAACACCCCGTGGTCAGCCAAGTTTGTTTCAGCCTTGATGCCCGGCAAAGGTCAGATGCACCGCTATTACACGCAAGAATTGTTCCTGCCGCCTGCGCTGATTTGAGCGGAGTGGGTTGGCAGGATGACGCTTCCGCGCGTTTCACTTTTTAGTTGCATCAGGCAAAGCCCAAGATAACTCTAAAGCATAATTTTGTATTTTTTGCTTTAGGAGATTTGGATGTCAGGGCCATGTGTTCATTTGTTGATTGCGGACAAAATCCTGGATGAGGCGGAGACGCTCGCGGAAATATCCATCGGAGGTATGACGGGCGATGTCGCGCTTGAAACCTTCTCGGCGCATTTTGCCCTCGGCGCGCAGGGCCCGGATTTCCTGTTCTTCCTGCCGGCCGATGGCGGGAATGACCTGACAAAAGCGCTGGCGAATGCAGTGATTTCCACTTCGGCCGATCTGGCGGCTGCCAATGATGAATTGGTCGAGACGGTCCCAAAGCTCAAGACGGCGATTCAAAAGAAGCGTGAGCTGACGCGCAAAGCGTCTAACGCAGTCCTGAGCGTGGAGGCCGTGAAGAAGTTCAATGAGGACTTGAACGATCTTCAATCGACTTTTTCCATGGTGATCATGACCCGGATCAATGCTGCGATCGCCGCCACCGGAAACGTCTTTGACCTTTTCTCCATACTCGAAAGCCCACTCCAGACACCGTCGCCCGGAAACGAATGGTGGTGGTTTGATGTCCTGCACTACCGGCGCAGCGGGGCTTTCGCGACAAATCTCCTGCGCAAGGCACTTGCCGATGATGATCTGGAGCTTTTTGCATTCGCCTGTGGCTACATCTCGCATTATTGCGCCGATACGGTGGGCCACCCTTACGTGAACATGATCGCACGGGGCCCTTACCGCACCCATGGACAGCGTCACAAGGTGGTCGAAAACGGTCAGGACGTCTGGGCATGGGAGAAATTCCATCAGGAATTCACCCGACGGTCGCAGGTCAATGTCACAGGCTATTTCAGGGACAGATACGGAGCCGTCGAAGGGACCGCACAGCGCAAAAAGATGGATGCGGGAGAATTCCGGACATCGCATCTTCATCTCGAATATCAGTTTGATCCCGTCTTCAAGACGGTGGATCGGAAGGCGGTCAAGGATCATTTCGGCCTCTTGCCCGAGCTCGATCCAGCAATTGCGTTGCCGCAGTCCATCGCCACAGGACTGCGCGCGGCCATGGCCGCGACATACGGCGATATGAAAGACTCCGACGTCCCCGATGTGCCATCCGAGACAGAGATCGAGACGTCCTACAGGCTCTGGCACAAATTCTTCCTGTCCTCGTCCGGCAACGCCCTCATTGATCCGAACATCATCCCGTCTGACCTGAATATCCCGCTGACCGTGACGATCCAGAGCGAGATCAACAACGTGCTTCAGGAAGTGGCCGAAACCCTGGAAGCATCCGCGAAGAAGGCCAAGCGCGCGTTCAAAACCCTCGGACCCAGCCGGAGGCGGCGCAAAAAGAAGTGGTGGGAATCCTTGCGTGACTTTTTCAAAGGCATGAAGGAGGCCATCATCAACGGCATCACGCGGGGCGTCGAAATCCTGAAATCCCTCGTGCAAAGGGCCGTTGAGGTGACGGACGAGGTGTTCGTGTTCCTGCTGCAACAGGGGTTCGACGCGATCTACGCAAGTTACCTGCAATCGGTAAAGATGCTCGCAGCGCTCGGCTTTGGATTCCCGCCCGCTTCGATGATGAAGGAGGACGTGTTCCGTCATATGATCGAACCCGGGGTTTTCCCGGACATCGCGGGCCGCAAGTTGTCGCAACCTGACGTTGGCGATGCATATCCCATGAATTCGGTTGGCGGTCTCGTGCTTGAGGCAGAGGCATTTGGCAAAACCCTGCAATCGTGGGAGGTGAGTTTCCTGAAGGGCGAAAGTCATCTCATATATCCGCCGGCCGACGTCGGTGTGGAGGAGCCGTCGAGGCTTCTCGGGCGACGCCCACTGCGCGCCGGGCCAACGGACTATGCTTCGAAAACAGCCGAGCATTACATGTGGGCCGTCCCGGGACCGACACCCGATATAGTGCAGGCTTTCTTTGCCGCAGGAGAGGCGGTCGAGGCCGCAGTGGCCGAAGAGATCGCGGCAGGCGACGCCGCGGGCACGCAGCCAGAGCGCGACCTGACCGAGACCCATCATGTTGAGGCGGTTCAGGAGCTGGGCAATGCCAAGGACTTGACGATCGGGTCTATCCTTCATCTGGCAAGAACACCGGGGGCGGTACTGCCCAACGTCAATCTCGACGCGGATCGCGGATTTGCCTGGCCTTCATGGTTGCGGCGCCAATCGGAAAGGCCGGGGTTCCGGACTAAGTTCGATCTGGGAGGGGCGACAGCATGACCCGTGACCTTGAAAAAGCGATGGCCGACTTGATGTCCCTGTTGCCGAAACCCCAGGAAGAAATCGCAGCTCTGAAAATCGAGGATACAAAGCGGTTCTTTCCTGATCTTGAGGCACCGCTCACACCCTATGATCCCGAGTCCCAGCTCTACATCCCCAACGAAGAACGGGACGAAGGCCGGGTCTCACGGTCGCCCCCGTCTTCTCAACCCTATGGTCTGTCCTTTCGCGACGAAACGGGCGGGGGCGTCGCACGGGTCGGACGCACTTCGCGGGTCGCGGCCCGGGCAATTGTCCGCAATGACGGGGACCTCGACGCAGCGTCCGTGAAAGTGGAGTTTTTTGCAGAACTCATCGGGTCGTTTTCCGAAGTGGACGGGGCCGTCTTTGATGTGGAGGACGTCTTTTCGATCTCCGGGCGTGGCACGGTCGTGACCGGTAAGATGCGCCACGGAAGCTTTGATTTCCTTCAAACGATCAAGACGTCAGACGGGGCTGAATTCACAATCACCGCAATCGAAGGCAGATCGGGAACAACGTTCCAGGAGGTATCGCCCGAAACCGGGTCGGTGGGTCTGATCCTGCGAGGCGCGTCGACGGATGACCTGCGGGGTGTCACGATGTTGCATGACGGGCAATCCGTGGCGGACAGTTCCGAGGCCCAAGCTGCGTTGACGGTCGGCGGTGCGACGTATCTGGGCATGGCGACGCTTGACGTGCCCAAAGGGACCGAGCGCGACGTTGAGTTCGATCTGTCCGACGTGCAGCGCTTCCTGCCGGTTTCTGCGCCAGAGAACAAGCGCGGCAGCGCCACGGTTCTGATCCATGCACGCGCCTATGCGTTCTCCACGAATGATATGCCGGAGGATCTGGATAGTCTCGATGCCGGTAAGGAGTGGCACGTCATGTCACGATCGTTCGTGATCGACTGGGCCGGTCCGTTCTGAGGTCGCGTTTTGGAAACGCTCGATCCACGGGGAGCAGCGCCGCATGGCTTCGCCATTTTCGTCTTGGGCATCCAATCAAGAGGCGCTGCACTGCCCGGTCAGACGGTATGGTTGATATGTGCGGTCAGTGCCGAGGCCCTCAGCGGCTCCGTCAAGCGCATGCATCGTCTTGGGTCCGCTGTGCTGTACCGATGACCGCGCGATGCGCTCCATGCAGGGCGGAAAGTGGACACGCTGGCCCCCACAAACAACAAACCCCACCGCGTTACCGGTGGGGCGTTGGGTCCAATGGTTGCGGGAGTAGGATTTGAACCTACGACCTTCAGGTTATGAGCCTGACGAGCTACCGGGCTGCTCCATCCCGCGCCAATTGGTTCGGGCGTACTACGCCGAGTCGCAGGGGACTGCAAGCCCATCGCGGACAAATCCCGTCAGAAAATCAGCGGCCTATGCAGCGCCTTCCAGCCCGAGGTCCAGAAGCCCTTTGATCTGGCTTTCTGACGTGCCTGCAACGATACGCCCCAGTTCTTGATCGCCGCGCAGCAGGATCAGCGTCGAGCGTCGCGGGATGCCCCGCGATGTCGTCACTTCGTGCCGTCGGAAGTCATCCCAATCGACGCGCACAAACGTCATCGCCGCGTCATAGGTCGGGTCGGCCGCGCGCAGGGCATTGATCACACGTTCCTGACGTTTGCACGTGCTGCACCACACTGCCGCATAATCAACAAGCAGCGTTTTACCCGCCGCCAGTTCCGTCTGGATCAAACCGGGCGTGTAATCCACAAAGCCCGGTGCGGCGTGTACCGCCAGTGGCGACAGCGCAAAGGCGCCGGATGCTGCCAAAAAAGTGCGTCGTTTCATAGAGATCATCCCCTTTTACAAAGCAACGGAAAGGTCTTGAAGCCAGATAGGCATCACGTCGAGCGCCCATGCTTCGATCATGTGGTGGACGCCCAAGAGCAACATCACCCCGACGGCAATGAACGTGACGCCCAGGAATGGTTTCGACCGTTCGGCTACACCACGCAAGGATTGTGCCCGCGCCCTGATCGCTTCGCGTGCGCCAAGCCCGAGCGCTAGGATGAACGTCGAGACACCCAGTGCAAAAAAGCTCATTATCAGGGTGACATAGCCAAGGTTTTGCCCCTGTGACGCCAGCGCAATTGCACCGCCCAGTGTCGGCCCGATGCAAGGTGACCACACGGCGCCAAGCAGTATGCCGCCGAGAAACTGACCCTGCAGCCCATTGTGATCGAGGGTGTTCATCTGCGCGTCAGCCCGGCCTGCCATCCCGGCAGCGGCCATTTCGAACCGGCGCGCAAATGCAGGCACGACCAGGACAAGGCCAAATCCGATCATCATCACCGCCCCGATCTGGGCCAACAGAAACTGATCAAGGCCGATTGCAGACCCGAATGCGGTGACAAGTACGCCAAAGACCACGAACGAAACGCTCATCCCGGCCGCAAGGGCAACAGGACCCCAGCGGCTCGCGTTCAACGCGCTCATCAAAACGATGGGCAACAGGGGCAATACGCAAGGGTTGATGAGGGTCAGCAACCCAGCGGCATATGCGAACACGAATTCCATGCTGACCGATATGCGTTTGGCCGGTCGCGTATCAATGCCAAGGCCACAAATCGCATATAACAAAGGCGTCAGACAAGGGATCGCGAGCGCAGCGGACACGCGGGACCAACTTGTATCTCTGAATGTGCACCCCGCACGACCGCAGCTGGTGCGGGCACCGCTGTGTTCGGCGCCGCGGGATCTGGTTGCCTATGCCTTCAGGAACTCCAAAAGACATTTCGTCAATTCTGCGGGCGCTTCTTCCGGGATCGCGTGCCCACACGGCAAGGCGGCGCCAGTCACATCGACCGCCTTTTCCCGCCACGTCGCCTCAACATCATAAAGCGTGCCAACAACACTTTGCGCGCCCCACAGGGTGAGCAGTGGCGCGGTTATGCGTTTGGCCTCATCGGCTCTGTCATGTTGCAAGTCGATGCTCGCCGCGGCTCTGTAATCTTCGCAGATCGCGTGGAGCGTGGCCGGGTCACGATAGTTGCGGAGATATTCGGCAATGACTTCTTCGTCCACGGATCCCTTGATTTTAACCTGCCCCGAAATGTGGCGACGCAGGAAATACTCCGGGTCTGCGGCGATCATTTTCTCAGGCAGACCATCAGGCTGTATCAGGAAAAACCACCAGAAATAGCGTGTCGCAAAGTCCTGATTAGTTTGCGCATACATGGTGAGCGTCGGCGCAATGTCGAGTACGACGAGCCGGTCCACTGCATCCGGGGCATCAAGGGCAAGACGGTGCGCCACCCGGCCACCGCGATCATGACCGACAACTGCAAACCTCTGGTGGCCGAAATGTTCCATCAGGGCGATCTGATCCGCCGCCATGACCCGCTTGGAAGTAAGCGGTGCAAATTACCCCCTCAGTATGTTCTTCTAGTATTTGCCATTTATGCTTACAGTGGCGCTACGCGCCACCAAGGATGTGAATTGTAGTGATTTCGGCCCAAAACCGACCTCGAACGTAGTTCCGCTCTTCTGCAGCCGCGCCCGCATTCCGGACATTCGCTTCAGTTGCGAAACCTGAAAATCATCGAACTCACTTGTCGCAGGTTGCGGAGACACTCCCCGCAACCTCCAATCTAGTGGCCGTTATTATTCGACATCTTTGTCAGCCCGTTGGCTGGCGTAGGCTTTGAGCATCATTTCGGTGTACTCAACGGTGCTTGTGGTGTGCTCACCCAACCCGGGCCAAGCAAAGGGCAAGTCCCGTAGACATAGATGTTGATCAAAATTTATCCCGAGTTGAGCCGCAACTGCGAGTGCTGAAATAGGTTCCTTGTGCTCCGGCCAGAGGTCTTCATCAAAGGTGATGCATACATCATTGTCATCATGAACAGAGATTTCGGCGAATAATGCCCCCAAGCGCTCGCTTACATTCGAGGCATCCTCAACGAGAGCGCTTCGTATCAGGAGAGTCACCTTTTCTGCATCGAGCTTCAGTTTCAGCCGTGTATCCACAACATCGACCACTAGCTCCGGTCTCCCTTGCTTCTCTTTGTCAGAAAATGGCTTTGGCTGTGCATCATGCTCTTCAAGCCACCAAGGACTTTCGAAGATATTGAGAGGAGACGCGTCACAACGTGGGCAATGCCAAAGACTCCTGGCAATCTGATCGCCAGTTACCGAAGTGTCACAATGCAAGCAGAACCACTTATCTGCCTCAGACCCGTTTAAGGGATGACGGACAAGACCGTCTTTGTCTGGCTTTGTAGAACGTCTTGGCCAGTCTGATGCTATTCCCGCACGAACCTGTTCCGCTCGTTTGATTGCGATGCCGAGCACTTCTTGCTGAAAAGCGGCTTCGTAGACTGGAGCCTCATGCTCAATCTGTTTTGCGATCTCTAGGAGAGGTTCCCCGTTTGGAGCTTCAGGCACATGAAGGTGCCAACCTGCCCCATGCATATGAACGTCGCCCATTGAAGCTGAGATAGAGTATTCGTGCCCATCAATGGTGCCGTGTTCAACATCTGTCTCGAAGACTGAGTCGCCAATAAATGACCCAGAACGAGGTCCACCAGCTTCATCGCCGGGCAACGCTTCGACGAGCAAGCTTTCAACAGCAGAAACATGCTCCTTTGTTGGGGTCCATCCGGCTCTAATTGCCTTAGTAACGTCGTTCCAGTGTGAAAAGCCCAGTACTTCGGCAACCGCATCACGCGCTTTGTGAAGAGGTACCTGTTGAGCTCGCGCGTAGCGCTTGGACAGTTCCTTCAGTTTTTTAAGATAGTACGTCGGTTTCATGATCCATATCCGAACTGGATCCGAAAAGGTGCCCGCTGCTTATCGGACCCTGCCAGCGGCATGGTATCCAAAAAAAAATTAAGTCGCGTTGCATTGCTTCGCATGGCGGACACACCGGCCTACGCGATAGGCCGAGCACATAGTCGCCCGCTCGACCAAAAAGGTCAAGCGGCGCGCAGCCGACATCCAGCATCCAACGTCAACGCTGCGCTTTCAGCGACAATCTCCGCCGTTCGCCACAAGTGCAACACATAAACCAGTTCGCCAAGCAAACTAGCGTCGCCTAACATAAGCGGGCATCTAGTGTTCTCTACCACTTCCGGTATAGTCCACTGCGCCGAGACAGTGGCACGATAAAGCTTCTTCGCCCATCGAGTTTCCGCCAGAATGTTGGAAATTCGGTCAAACCCCCTTTTTCAATCAGGAATTCATTTTGCCAAATCAGGAAAACAACAACCTCACATCTGTGTTTGGCTTTGAGGTGGACGTCGGGCAGGTTCTGCGAAACCTGAATTCAGACCTATTTGACGAATGGTTCTATGATTGCCTCAACTACCAAGATTTACTCAGGTCCAAGTCCCAGGTTATCGAGATAATCAAAGGCCAAATTGGGAAAGGTCATGGTCGATACCCACCTC
The DNA here is from genome assembly GCF_047777875.1 of Tateyamaria rhodophyticola. Classification (GTDB taxonomy): domain Bacteria; phylum Pseudomonadota; class Alphaproteobacteria; order Rhodobacterales; family Rhodobacteraceae; genus Tateyamaria. The sequence goes on from NZ_CP180519.1 coordinate 1,169,405, forward strand.
AGCAAAGGATTGTACGTAATATTCCTAAGAAAGGGCTACCCATAAGGTACTCACTGGAAACAGACTTTTTTGATCGGTTTGCCTACCAAGCAATATGTACGTTCTTAATAAAGTTCTATGATCCGCTCCTAAGCCATCGAGTGCTCAGTCATCGATACTCAAAGCATAGTAAAAAATATCTTTTTCAGAACCGTATTGAACGTTGGTTTACCTATGAAGGCGTCACATTCACCTTCAAAAAGGACCAAAGATACCTCCTAGTTACTGACTTGGCTAACTATTTTGAAAACATTCGCAACAAGGACATCCGGGGTTCGTTTGAAGAGTTGCTGTCTGAGATTAAGGCTAGTCCAGACGAGAAACAACAGATACGAAACGCCCTAGATCTTCTCGGGACGTGTCTAGAAAGCTGGAGTTTCGCCGACGGATTTGGATTGTCGCAGAACCGTGACCCGTCTTCGTTTCTAGCCAACGTCGTTCTGTGTAGTATTGACAGGAAGATCGCTGGGCTGGGTTATGACTACTATCGTTACGTTGATGATATCAGGATCATTTGCCAGACCCAAGACAGTGCCAAGAAGGCAATGGTGGACTTGATAAGTTGCCTCCGTGAAAGGGGACTTAACGTCAATTCAGCGAAGACCACCATCCTTGGTCCAGAAAGCACAGAAGATGAAATTGCGGCCGAGTTCCCGAACCGTGACCCACGAGTAGTTGCCATCGAGCAAATGTGGAAGTCGAAGAGTAAGGCAATAATCTTAAAGTCGATAAAATATCTGATAGCGTTGTTAGTAGAGTGCATTGAGTTGGAGCAGACGCAATCGAGACAGTTTCGTTTCGCCGCAAATCGACTGGCGCAACTGTCAGATATTGGAGTCCTATCGGCCGAACAGCTAGGAGGACCTTTGACCAGCCTCCTGGTTGAAAGCATGTTCGAACAACCGGCTTCTACGGATCAGTACTGCAAAATCTAAAACCTGCTCGGTATAGAAGGCGAGTGCTCCCATAGAATTCAAACATTCTTAAAGGATCGAGACCGGGCCATCATGATTGGCAAAACTACCATCTTTGGATGCTTCTCGCAAAGAAATCGATCAAGTCCAATGACCTGAGGTTCTTAGCACTGTCCATCATCAAAGCCGGTCTCGCCTCTGCGGAAGCTGGGGCCATCATAATCTGGGCCGATCAGGTTGGTTATAAGTCAGTTTTGAACGCGGCGCTTTCTCGGTTCGACGCAGGGTTGCCGTTCCAAGTTCAGAGGTATCTCGCGATAGCCACCCGAAACTACCCCAGTTCAAAGCTCAAGCATGTCTACCCCCTTGCTTCCGACCGCATTAGGGGTACACGCGAACTTGCCAAAGGTTTTGAAAACGAGAAAGGGAACATTGAGTTCCCCAAAAGAGAAGTGGCAATCAAAGATCTATTTGATGAGGTCAGCGAGTATGATTGATGACGCCGTAGTTTTGTTGACGTTCCCTGACCATGAAACTGAGAAGAATGGAAAGACTTTCACCGTCAGCGACGGATTGGTATCCGAAATCAGCTACGCAGAGCTAGCAGATGCCCAATGTTTTTACGTCTGTCTTGAGTTTAAGTCCGTTGCTTCAGAAATCGTTAGTCGAGGGCATAGATTACCGAGCCTAGTGGTTGACCTTGAAGAGCTAATTGTGGCCGCAAGTCGTGCGCAAAAGGTATCTGAGATCCGATCCTCGATAAGATTTGAAAACCTATTGCGAAGATTTGGCGCAGTTGATGACGATGTGGAACGGTTCCAAGCGCTGAATTGCAACTCTCTCACCTTTGATGAAGATCTACTTTTACGTATTGGAGGAGCCATCCTTCGAGCCTTCAAGGTTATCGCCAGGTTGGCTTCAATTCGACAAGAGTGGACCAGATACATTGACATAGAAGCGCCGGTGGCCATCGCGTTGTACAGTGACATAATGGCAGGTGTCCCGTTCGACCCCGACACCCTGTCGATGTTCCGAAACGAAATCGAGTACGACTTCTTCAAAGCACTTAAGAACTTTTCTGCTAAGCATGATCTTCCACTCGAAGTACCTACTTCAAAAGACCTAGAGGTGATCCTAGAGGGTCTTGGCTTCGACCTCGAAAACGCTTCGGTTGAGTTTGTTCTGGACTTCATTTCTATGGAGAACGGCTTAGGTGAAGATGTTCAGAATTTGCGACGACTTAGGGCGACTAGAGACGCTCTAAACGGGATCTCTCACAAAAAGAGCACCAGCTATCCGCAGATCGATGCACAAGGAACTAGGACCTCGAGAGTTCTACTCAAAGTACCAGCCATCCAGAACATCCCCAAGAAGTATCGAGAAATTTTAGTTCCAAGGCCAGGCAGAGCTTTTTCTTATGTCGACTACGACCAGTTTGAAGTTGGTATCATGGCCGCTTTGTCGGGCGACCCAATCCTTCTTGAGCTATACAATCAAGAGGATCTTCATGAGGCGGTCTCAAAGAGCCTGTTTGCAACTGAAGGCATGCGTAAGCAAGCCAAGAGGCTATTCTTGTCGTATGCCTATGGGATGCGACGCAAAAATTTGATCGATGCGGCCGTAAACCTCGGCAGTAGTAAAGAAATTGCGAAGAGCACCTTTGACCAGTTCGTAGTATTTGAGGCTTGGAAGGTGGATTTGGCTAAACGACTTGCGGAAGACAGACGGATTGGCACGCGTAATGGTAACTATTTCCATCTGCAGCATAAGTATGCACCGACGGCCAAGGATATTCGGTCGGCAGTTAGCCAAAAGGTCCAGGGAACAGGTTCCTTGGTTTTCAAGATGGCGCTCTTAAAGCTCGCAAAACTAGACGGTTTCAGGATTGTACTTCCGATGCATGACGCAGTTTTGGTTGAGCACGGTTTGGGCGACGACCCATGCACGGTTGTGGAACTATTCGAAGGGGCGATGACTGATCTTTTCGACGGAAAGATTGCCGGAAAGGCGTCGGTTTCAGAGTTTGCAGTTTAGCTGCATCCGCCCTGTTCGTCTATTTTGAGGATTCCTTCGAACGGCAGTTAACGGGCAAGGGTTAATTGATTTTGCTTATGCAGCGAACTTCTGCTTCTCGCCCTCCGACAAGGCTACTGCCTGAGATTGATCTCAACTTCCTCACCAAAATGCCACGGCAACAGCTTGTCGTACTGACTTCGAGGCACCTTCTGGGTGAATTTCTCGAAAACCCACGTAATGTATGCATGCGGATCAATGTCGTTCAGTCGGCAGGTGCCAACCAGACTCGCTATGATGGCCCAAGTTTCGCCGCCGTCGGCGCTGCCTGTGAACAGCGACGCTTTGCGCAACTGAACGATGGGACGAATTGTGTTTTCGACGTTGTTGTTGTCAATTTCCACGCGACCATCTTGCAGAAACACGCGCAACCCATCTTCCAACTTAAGGGCATAGCTTACGGCCTCACCCATCTTGGTTTTCATTGCGCCTTTCATGGCGTAGTTTCTCAAACATGCGAATATCTGGTCGACAATGGGTGTGCTCTCTTTCAGACGTGTGGCTTCTCGTACGATGTGCGCTTGACCCTTAAGGTCCTTTTCAATCCCATAGAGCTTCCCAATCATGTCAATGAGCTTCCCGGCGGTTTTGTCCTTGTTGGACTGCAGTTCTTCCCAGAATTTACGGCGCACATGAGCCCAGCAATAGGCAAGCATTAGGGGCTCACCAATGCGAGTCGTCGAGGTCAACCTGTTGTAGCCACCATATGCGTCGACCTGCAGCACACCATCAAAACCGAGCAACATATCCTCAGCATTTACGCCTTCGCGTGTTTGCGTATATCGAAATGCGACTGCTGGCGGTTTGTTGCCTTTCCAGCGTCTGTCATCCCGACACAGGGCCCAAATGCGGCAGGTCTTTAGCTTTCCAAGGCCGGGAAACATCTGACCCAGGTGCGTTTCATCCATGTGCAGCTTGCTCGACGACTTGATGTCTGCCAACAGCGACTCGTAGATCCATTTCAGTGCGCCCTTCGCCTTCTTCATTAGGCGCGAGAGCGTAGATCGATGGATTTTGACGCCTTTTCGTCCAAATATCTCGGTGATCCGGTTCAGCGGAAGAAAATCGGCATACTTCTTGATCAACACAGCCACAAAGAGTGAGGTATCGAAGCCGCTCCCATCAAACGGTCGCTCAGGGACCGGGTGTTGTGCAAACTGTCCACAATTTCGGCAGACTTTCTTGCAGTAAATCTCTTCAATGACGAATAATTCGGCCTCTCTGTACGCGAGACGCTCGCGGATTTCTTCACCAATGTCTCGATGACCGCAACAGCAGTCACACAGTTGATCGGGTCTAGGTTGGAATTCGCGCGACTCGCGTCGCTGGTGTGACGGGTAGTTTTTCTTGTTCTTACCAGTGCCTGTATTGGGAACCTCCTCAGGCTCAGATGGTTCGTTCCCGTCATCAGGTATTTCATCCTCATCGTCGGTCTCAGGGTCACCATCATCAAACCCCGCCGACGAGGTATCTTTCTCAGTGTCAGATTTTTCGCTCTTTTTTCCGTACTGCGCACGTTGAGCATTCTTAAGCTGGGTCTTTAGGCGCTTGATCTCAGCGGCAAGCACCTTGATCTTGGCAGACAGCGTAGAGTTTGTTGCCTCCGCCTTCACGAAAGCATCTGACAGCTGAATGCCGAGCGTGACAATCTCTGCTGCGGCCGCGCGGACTGCCGGATCAGCGTGCACGGACAAGAGGTCACACTGATATTGGAGATCGTCGATCATCTGATCGAACTGTCCATATTCATGACTGGTATTCTGTCAAGTACGCGTGCATGTATTGATTGCATGCCCGTCTCAGAGCAGACCGATTGAAGCTCTCGCATTGGATAAGTTCATCCCAAGTTGGCCGTGAACACGGCTGTTCAGGTCACACCTGACGCATCAGACGCGTTTTCACTTGATTTCTGAGTGATGTGATGGGATGAAGATAAGAGAGATCGTACAACACAACGATTTTTGAGGCCTTTGAGGACCGGCAAGTCCTCGGGGCCTTACTTATTTCAGAGCCCTAGTTGCTCTCTGTGGTCACCTCCTCCTTTGAACATTCAGAAGCATATCTTTCAGGCCAAAGCAGCTCTGGAGTCGTTCCCAAAGCATTGGCGATCGCTGTCTGGATTTTGTGTGATCGACGGTAGCCCTGCGAAACGGTGCTGACCGAGCTTTGGGCGACGCCGATGGACTTTCCGAGCGCACTCAACGACCAACCGGCAATTTCCAAACGAGCTTTAATGAACGCATGCTTCTCCAAATCAACTTGGAGGCCGCTTGGCTCTGTTGGGCTATGGGTATCGACTATCACTTCGAAAACTCGCAGATCATCAATTTGCTGATTCTCTCAACAGGTCCCAGAAAATCGAATCGCCGTCAAGTTTTTTTCTCGTAAGTGTCTGATATCAAAAGATAAGCTAACACTTTTCCTAACACCATTGCTAACACCAATGTGTTAGCAGTGCTCACACATGCGATTGCAGATTTGCCTAAGGTCTTGAAACTAAAGAAGGCCAGACCGCTCACTATACACTTTGACTGTGCCGTGAGCGGTGCGACTACCGTAACAGATTGTCCGCACTGTCGGTAAACGACCCGAGCGGACAAAGGGCAACTAGTCGGCGTTTGGAAACCAAACTGATTTTAGGCTGGCTCGCAGCAGGCGCATCGTTCCATCGTTTGGTCCTGAACCAGCTATGCCAAAATTAGATATTACTCCTTGCGAGATCGTTCGGCGCTAGTGGCAATCGCCGCGCGGCATGGGCCTTATTCTCAAGAATGCTGGACCGCCGAGGCGGTCCAGCCAGAGGATTTGTGTCCAATTGTTATGCTGCCAGAGCAGCCACTCTATCTGCCACGGTCTTTGCAACTTCCGGCTCAACATGGGTCACAACCTTACGTGGTTCGTAGTTGATATCACCGTCTATACCTTTGCTTCCGTCGTCGCCTCTCGGACCTTGAGGACCCTTGTTTCCGCGAGCACCAAACGATCCAGCTAGCCCGTTTGGCCCATCCGTTCTAAACGCTGAACCATCTCCGCCGGTCCCACCATGGCCACGAGCTCCTGGTTCTCCGCCCTGTCCGCCGTCACCGCCCTGTCCGCCAACGCCTGCCTTGCCTCCGCTGTTGTTGATGATTTCAATAATTCCCAGGCTGTTCCCATTGAGAGCATAGATCAGTACATCGCCACCATTTCCTCCATCGCCGCCAGGACCTCCCTGTCCACCACGACCGCCACGGCCACCATTTCCGCCAGCGCCTCCGTTGCCTCCTCGTTTCGCTGGCGACCAGTGAGCACCGTTACCACCTCTGCCACCGGTTCCGCCAGTTCCACCCGTTTGGCCCTTGCCTCCAATGCCACCAGTCGCACCATCGCCACCATCTCCGCCACGTGCGTTAATCTCCAATATCGAAGAAGGATGGAATGCTTTGACGAAAATGGTGATGTCTCTTGCATGTGAGCCGTCGGCTTTGTTTTGCGTTGTGAAACCAACACGCCCTTCTGCACCGTTCGCCCCCGGGCCGCCGTGTTGTCCAGAACGCGCGCTATGAAAAGTCAGCCAGTCTTGAGTGGCACTCCTTCCATTTGCTCCCTGCGCGCCCTGTGCAGCCGCGCCTGGCACTGTGTCAGGGATCCCAGATATTGGCTCCATATCAACAGCATGTTGCCCAGCACAATTTTGAAGCGAAACATATCCCTCCGCATAATCTGCGAAAAATATGATCTCTGAATCAGATTGGATCATTCCCTTTGAATGAAAGAAAACTCTCTCGCATAGGACCGCAACTGGGTTTTCTGGGCCGTCGGGATGCGTGATCGTTACGACGTCGTGCACATCCAACCGCTTTACAAAGATCTTTGATTGCACCAGCTCCTCCGGTCCTTCCTGACCAATACTGAGTTGAGCATCTCCGGTGGACAGTATTGGATCCACGACCGCTTGAACTTCGTTGTATTCCATCTCGATTCTCTCCTATTCTTGAATGTGAAGGTCCTTTTGACCTTCTTGGTAGGGTGCGTGTTGGAGAGTAATCATGCGCCCCCCTAAAAGGGGGCACGCTTCAAGGAATTTGGAGGCACCATAAGTTCGTACCTCGCAAAACACCGAAAAATTGCCAATTTTTGGCACTAGGTTTTTCGAATACGAATAGTGAGTAATTTGCGAAATGAAGAACGCTAGATCCGTCCCATCGAAACTCGCAGAGATCATTCAGTCAGGGCTCCCGACTTGGCGCGAAATGGGCGGTGAGGCATTGGTGTTAGAAGAAAGGTTGCGCGATTGCGATCGCTTCTTTCATACGACTTTTGGCGATATTGGGTTCCCGGCTACTCTTTACGACTACACTGGAAGAAAACTCGTCGACAAGTTGGTTGGTGGTGAAAGCGCATTGCTACCCGAACAAGTAGCCGAGTTCAAAAATAGGGGTCGCGGCCCCCGGTTCTTCGTTGCAGACAACCAATTGCTCTACATCTATGACCGAATGGATCACTGGCCGCATGCGCCAGAGGATGTCAGTGCCGTCGCTCTTTCAGTCAGCAAAGACTGGATATCCAGAAACCTCGACCTTCATCTCACACAGAGTGAATATGTACTTGTTTCATTTCTCCTTAGCGGATGTGATCTGAAGGCTGCTGCAGAAAGAGTGGGCGCTGGCTACGACACTAAGCGAAAGCAAATTCGTCAAGTCTTAGGAAAAGCATGTGCAAAGAACCAAGCCTCACTCCTAAGAGATCTATCGCTTGATATCTCAGCACACGCATTGAAGGAGATACTCCGCCCCCACCGAGTAAATCCCGAAACTAGCCTCGCCCGCGATTGCTGGGGCCGAGATGTGGTCGTCCACAACATTTCGTTAGATGAATGCAGAGACATCCCGATCTGGGACTTTGGCGCTCGGCGGGGGCAGCCCCTCTTGTTCTTTCATAGCATGGTAGCCCCCATCATTTTCAGCAAGGGCTTCGTTCAAAGGCTAAAGCATCGCAACCTTCGATTGCTGATGGTGCCAAGACATTTCGCGTATGAAAGAACTGCGTTCGATCGTGACCAGGCATTCACTCTTCAAATAATTGCTGAGGCAGTAGATATCCTCTGTGATGAGCCGGTAATTTGCATTGGTGAGAGTGCTGGCGGCTCTTGGGCTTCTCGGTTCGCTTACCGCTATCCGAACGCTGTTAGCCAGTTGATCCTCACTGCAATTCCTGAGGTGTCGAGAAATGGCGCCTCGTTGGGTGCCGGGAGCGTTCTATCTGAGTTATCGGAAAGAATTAAGGCGGATTGGCGAGTCGTGGCTGGGACAGCTCGTATCTACAATGCTATTGCTCGTAATCGTTCAATCGCGACTAAAACATTGAAATTCATGTTCCGAGATTCACAGATTGACCTACAAACAGTCGAAGCAGCTTTCCTAGAACTTAATCTGGCGAAATGGTTGCGTCTCATCGCAAACAGCGCAAAACATGCATCAATTGATGAATTTGCCTTACTTCAGTCGAATTGGCTGCAGGAACTGCGTTCAACCGATGTACCCATTCATTTTATCCATGGTAAGCAGGATCCGTTAAGCCGACCAACGGGCGTAGCCATTCTGGCAGCCTCACTGCAGAATGCTAAATTTACGGAGTTTCCGGACGCCGGTCACTTTGTGCTGGGTCAAAAATTCGATGACATTCTTGATTCACTATTCTTGGACGAAACGCGAATTTATTGAAACGCTTGAGCGTCACCACTCTTCACCGAATGGTCGTAGGTTGCGAGCACAATTGTAGTTTTCTGTTGCCGAACAAGGGCTCCGCTACTTGCAACTGGAGCAGCCGCGCCAGGTAAGCAGTGTATGCGTTGAGCTGATCTACACCGGTGTTGAGGGTCGCCAATCTTCACGCGGACCATTGATGCGGTCAAACTCTTTGGTTGATAGCAGGACATATCGCTCGCCATTGTTCTTCACGATGAAAACAGGCTTTTGCTCTACGACCCTCAAGATCGCGTCAAGATTTGCCTGCAGTTGTCCAATCGTTATTTCATCCTCACCACTTTGCCAGTGTTCCGCGACCGCGTCGCAGATGAGGTCCTTTGCGTATTCCTCGACTGACATTTCCGACCGGATTGCTAAGTTCTGCAGCTCAGCAAAAACGACCTCAGGAATGTCTGATAGCTCCAGATCGGCCAAGTCACATCCCTCGCGTCTGGTTGCCAAGGCAAGCCACGATGCTCGTCACGAAGTTCTGGCGTTTAAAACTGATGGTGTGAATGCAGCCGGTGCGCATGTTCTTTGCTGAATCTTTCAATCCTTCTGTCTCACTTCAATCATGCGGCCCATGCCGTCCATGTCGGAGCTGTCGGCAGCGGTTCGGCCGCAACCGCAATAAGCGATGCCACGCGTTTCGCCCCTCGGCACGTCGATGCAAGATGCGTGCCAGCTGATGATCACGTCCGAGCAATGCGGGCATTTGGCCTTGAAGGGAACTGACGGTTGTGGGTTCTGTCGGTGTCGGCTGGCCAACACGGCTTCTGCGAAGCCTCTTTCATGTTCGTCCATGTCGGCCCGGTCATCATCGGTGGCTACCATCTCGTAGAACAACTTAACGTCCTCCAGATCGAGTTCAGTGTCGCGTGATATGCGCTCTGATAGCCTCTTCAGGACGGGATAGTCTGAGAGTGGATACATCTTTTCTGTTGTCATCTGCCATCAACTCCCGGCTCGACATCGATAAGGTGTTTGTTTGGCAGCAACTTGCCGGCGCGCTCTGCAACCTGCTCAAACGAAACCGGCATGAAATCCCAGACATCGACGCCGACATTGACGGCATTGCGGGAGCCCAACCAGTTGTTGTGGACATGGCCGAACATGTGCAGCGCCTGCCGCCGCGCGTGGTTCCAGGTGATCATCGGATAGTGGCACAATGTGTGCGCTTGTCGGTGTGTCCCATCTCTTACTTCGGCCAAGTGATGAACGCTGTCCCACGGCAGCGCCAATGTGGGCGCCAAGCCATGGTTGCCGACGACCAGGTGTTTTTTCGCTCCGGGCAATTACTCAAAGATCTTCGCGAGCTTTGCTTCATCTTTGGCTTTGGGTCCAAACGCAAAGTCGCCGACAATCCAAAGCTCGTCCTCGGACTTCACAACCGCATGCATGTTTTCCAGCAGAATGGCATCCATTTCATCGACCGACTTAAATGGGCGATCGCAGAATGAGATCACGTTCTCATGCATGAAATGCGGATCAGCTGTGTACCAGTTCATCATTCTCATCGTTCGCTTCGTTAAAGTGCTCCATCTCGGCGCCCCTTGCGTCAGACCGCTACAGGGCGCCGGGTGGCTCTGGCAGTGACCCGCTTCCAGTCGAGGCCCTCGAACAAGGCCTCAAACTGAGATTTGTTAAGAGTGATCACGCCGTCTTGAATGCGTGGCCATTCGAAGCCCTTTCCCTCGATCCGCTTATAGGTCATCACGAGTCCGGTTCCGTCCCATACGATCAGCTTCAGGCGATCCGCCCGCTTCGAACGAAAGATGAAGATGGCACCGTTGAAGGGATCAAGCTGAAACTCGTTCATGACAATGGCGGCAAGGCCATCCATGCCTTTGCGAAAATCAACGGGCTTGGTAGCCACGTAGAATTTGAAGTTGCCTGCCGGAGAAATCACGGCCGACCTTCAAACGCCCTGATCAACTGGACCAGTTGATCAATAGGATAACTTGGTGGCAATAAGACTTCACATCCAGCGCGTCTGAAAACAATCTGATGTGTCTGAGGCGGCAAAGCTGGCTTACTAGGCTCGACCTTGATTTCAGCAAAAGAGGTGGCGGGCTGTTGTGCTTTTTGTGGCTTGTGCGACGACTTTCGAGAGCCACCTTTGCGCCAACTGTAAGCTGTCTTGTCTGAGATCTGACAAGTCTTCTGCACGTCACTGATCGGTAGCTCCCCCGACCTCATACGCTGCCCCAGGGCACGCTTGAACTTTGTTGGCCAAAGTCGACGGCCATCTTTCCCAATCGGGATGGAGTAGCCGAAAGCGTGGAAGACGTTTTGGATTTTCTGATCACTTGCGAGGTCACCCAAGTTTTGCGAGTTCATGATGCCTGTATCCTTTTGGGACATCATAAACCTCGATGGGTTTGCTGATCAGGGGCCAATTAAGGGGTCATTTGCACCGCTTACAGTTGTTTGCGGGCACGGCGTGTTCCTCAAAGTCACACTATGAGTACGTCAGTCCCTCGGGTCAGGCAACACAGCGCTTTATCGCGCATTCTTCAATACACAATGCTGCCATTCGTAGGCTGCGAGCACGGTCAAGGCGACCTGCTTGCACCAAAAGCGCGATCTAGCAGCGCGGGATGGCTCAGAGACTACCGACGGCAAGGGAATTATACGGCGAAATACAAAAAAGCCGCCTCACTGAGAGGCGGCTTTTTTGAAACATCGTCTGAGAGATATACAGAGGGCTTTTTAGGTTTGGCAGTGACCTACTCTCCCACGCCTTAAGACGCAGTACCATCGGCGCAACAGCACTTAACGGCCGGGTTCGGGATGGGACCGGGTGTTTTGCTTGCGCTATGACCACCAAACCGAAAAAGCCCTCTGAAAATCAACAATGTGGTCCAAGTCGCGTACGACTGTGATGTGTATGCTTTCGATCCATCGAAGTCTTGCTTCTACTGGATCAAATCAAGCCTATCGGACAATTAGTACCAGTCAACTGAACACATTACTGCGCTTACATCTCTGGCCTATCGACGTGGTGGTCTACCACGGTCCTCAGGGATACCTTGTTTTGAGGGGGGCTTCCCGCTTAGATGCCTTCAGCGGTTATCCTGTCCGATCATAGCTACCCAGCACTGCCGTTGGCACGACAACTGGTCCACCAGTGGATCGTTCACCCCGGTCCTCTCGTACTAGGGGCAACTCCTCTCAAGTATCCTACACCCACGGAAGATAGGGACCGAACTGTCTCACGACGTTCTAAACCCAGCTCACGTACCTCTTTAAACGGCGAACAGCCGTACCCTTGGGACCTGCTCCAGCCCCAGGATGAGATGAGCCGACATCGAGGTGCCAAACACTGCCGTCGATATGGACTCTTGGGCAGTATCAGCCTGTTATCCCCGGCGTACCTTTTATCCGTTGAGCGATGGCCCTTCCACTCGGGACCACCGGATCACTATGGCCGTCTTTCGACTCTGCTCGACTTGTCAGTCTCGCAGTCAGGCTGGCTTCTGCCATTGCACTCAACGAGCGATTTCCGACCGCTCTGAGCCAACCTTCGCGCGCCTCCGTTACGCTTTAGGAGGCGACCGCCCCAGTCAAACTACCCGCCACACAGGGTCCCGGATCCGGATAACGGACCGCGGTTAGACATCAAGCAATGCAAGGGTGGTATCTCAAGGGTGGCTCCACAAAGACTAGCGTCTCTGCTTCAAAGCCCACCACCTATCCTGCACATGCATGGCCTGATGCCAGTGTGAAGCTGTAGTAAAGGTGCACGGGGTCTTTCCGTCTAACCGCGGGAAACCTGCATCTTGACAGGTAATTCAATTTCGCTGAGTCTATGTTGGAGACAGCGGGGAAGTCGTTACGCCATTCGTGCAGGTCGGAACTTACCCGACAAGGAATTTCGCTACCTTAGGACCGTTATAGTTACGGCCGCCGTTTACCTGGGCTTCAATTCAAGGCTCTCACCTCTCCTTTTAACCTTCAGGCACCGGGCAGGCGTCAGACCCTATACGTCGTCTTGCGACTTCGCAGAGCCCTGTGTTTTTAATAAACAGTCGCCACCCCCTGGTTTGTGCCCCCAGCCCCTAGTTGCCTAGGAACCGGGCCTCCTTCTCGCGAACTTACGGAGGTATTTTGCCGAGTTCCTTCAACATAGTTCTCTCAAGCGCCTTGGTATGCTCTACCAGTCCACCTGTGTCGGTTTAGGGTACGATCTAATGGAAGGCTATTTCCAGGAACCAATCAGCGGCCCACCCAATCCGATAAGGGTGAACAACCTTCATGATCCGTCACATCTTCCTGGCCCAGGAATATTAACCTGGTTCCCATCGACTACGCCTTTCGGCCTCGCCTTAGGGGTCGGCTTAC